>CAZLJG010000076.1:0-10780 GCA_964559545.1 uncultured Solibacteraceae bacterium
CATCCGCCATCAGCTTCTTGGCGTCGTAGACGATGCCGTCCTTGATGGTCCAGCGGACACCGCCGACGCGATCGATCTGATTGGTGGCGTCGTTCAGGCGCACTGCACCCGTGCCGTAGAGCACCTTCAGGTTCTGCAGCGGGTTCTGATCCACCAGGAACATGTCGGCCAGCATGCCGGCACGGATGATGCCGAACTCGATTTCCTTGCCGTACGGCTCATGCAGCGCTTCGGCCGCGTGCATCGTGGCGCCGCGGATGACTTCGAGCGGATGGAAGCCGGCTTCCTGCATCAACTCCAGCTCGTGGATGTAGCCGAAACCCCACGTGTTGTAGATGAACGCCGCATCGTCGCTCGCCGTGACCCGGCCGCCCATCTTCTTGTAGTCGTTGAGTAGACGGAACCACAGCTGGTAGAACTTGCGCCACTGGATCTCGTCGTCGAGCGTCCAGTCAAAGAAGTAGGACCCGTGGTTGTTGCGATCGGGACGATAGAAGTCGTGGAGCGTCGGCAGGGTGTACTTGTCGTGCCAGTCGGCGTTCCGCATGCGCATGACATCCCGCCCGGCCGCATACGCCGTCATCGTCGGGTCGAACACCGTGCGGAGTTTCACGTGTTCCGCGAGGTAGTCGTTCCACTGCGGAGAGCCGGGTTCAAACGTCTTGTCGTGCAGACGAGCCACCTGCGCAAAGCGGTAGTACTCGTCGTTGTAGTTCATCTGCGCGGGCCACGGCTGAATCTCGTAGTCCTTGAGCAACGCTTCGAAGTGGCCGTAGAAGTGGGTGACCGTGCCGAGGCCAAGCTTGGCGGCCGTCAACGCGTTCATCTGCGCGACGCCGCGCTGCTCGAGGTGCGCGGTCGATCCGAATCCGACCTTCTTCGCTTCATCGAGCAACGCCGCCATGATGGCCGGCGGGTACGCGACGAGTTTCATGCCGTCGATGCCGTTTTCCTTGCACCAGCGCACCCACTCGCGCGCCATCTCAGGCGTGGTGACCGGCCCACGCGTCCAACCGGCGCCCGGGCGCTGATAGTTGAAGATGCGCGGAGCAACGATCTGGTTCTTCGCGGACCGTTCCTTCTCAGGCGCCGCATACGCCTGCGGACCCAGTTCAACGCCGCGGCCCGACGTCACGCCGTGTGCCATCCACAACTTGAACGTGTACTCGGCCTCGGGCGACTTCGGCGTGCCGCCGACATGCATGTGCAGGTTCACAAACCCCGGGAGCAGGTACATCCCCGTACCGTCGATCTCATGCTGCGCCGTTGGCGGACGATTCGGTCGCAGCGGCATCCCAGGCGTGCCCGCGCTGCGAATGGCCGCGATGCGGTTGTTTTCGATGACGACGTCCATCGGACCGAAGGGCGGTGCACCCGTGCCGTCGATCACCATCACGCTCCGGATGACCATCGTCTGGAACGGCCCCACGCCTTCTCCAGGCCGCCGATCAGGTGCGGGCACAATGCCGCCGACCCGGGCCGGGGCGGGGGGCTGCTGCTGCGCGGAAATCAGAGCGGTCGCAAAAACCGTGACCAGGGCGAGGAGGGCTGTGCGCTTGGACATGGCGCACATTGTAGCCGGGCGGATGGGCGGATGGGCGAGAGGGCGCGGTGGCCGCCAGCGCTGACGCTGGCGACCACCGGCTGTCTACCGTCTGTGGGTCAGCATGTACTGCAGCATCTTCAGTGACGTCGTGCTGAATGAATTTTCGTTGTCCTGCCAGTCCGCTTCCACGAGCCAGACCCGGCCGAGTCCCTTGTTGATGTAACCGAGGGTGGCCGTTCCGGGCGTTGGGGAGATTGACCCGAGGTGGGTCACGCCGGGCAGATGGGCGATATCGAAGCCGCAGCCGGTTCGGGTTTCCGGAGTGAACGGGGCGTTGGCAATCCAGAACGCGTCGCCAGGATTGGCCTGTACCACCGGGTTGACGTTGTCCTGGCACGCACCGTACCGGGCACCTTGCCCGTAGCCAGTGCCGAAGAGCGCGTTGTACACGTCGTCGGACGAGCTGTACTCAGTGATGATGATGCCGCCGGCATCGACATACGCCTGCCATTGTGCGGCGCGGGCGGCGGCCTGGCCGACACCGTGGCGCGTGACGAACATGGCCTGCACCGTGGCGTCAGGATCACATCGCCCTGCCACCACATTCATGGCCACACCAGCGGGCACGAAGGTGTTGATGTCCCGGCCGGACAGGGTGCAGATAAACACGTTGGCTCGCAGATTCTGGTGCTCGGGCTCGGGCGGCGTCGTGGTGGCCGGCGTGGCGCACTGCAATCCGCCGGCGGCGTCAAAGCCGGTCATGAACTGACCGGCGGGGCACGTGAGTCCCGCCAGCGCCAGGTTGCCATCACGACCGGGCGCGCCATCAGCGCCGGCTGCTCCCGCTGGGCCAACTGGACCCGCGGGTCCAACCGGGCCGGTCGCGCCGGTGGCTCCCTGCGGACCTGCCGGACCCACGGGGCCTGCTGGGCCAGTTGGGCCCGTTGGACCAGCAGCACCTGCGGGGCCTACCGGACCAGCGGGGCCCGTTGCACCCGGGATGCCGGGCAGACCGGGATCACCCTTGGGTCCCTGGGGACCGGTGGCGCCAGTCGCGCCCACCGCACCGACGGCGAGCGAGAACGCATCGAACTGCACCGTGGCAGGGCCGGTCGACACGGTCAGCAAGTAGTTGCCGGCCGGCGTCGCAGGCATCGGCACGTCAATCCTCGTGCCGTCTGCATTGACGGTGACCGGTTCGAGTACTTGACCCGCCAGTTTCACCACCGCATTGGATTTGAAGTTGACGCCGGTGACGGTCAATGTCGACTGGTCAGCCGAAACCGAGGCGGTTGAAATCACCACCTGCGGCGGCGGCGTGTCCTGCCTCCGCTGTGCCGTCAATGTTGTAAGTGTTGCGGCGGTCACCACCACCAGCGCTAGAACAGATCTCACTCGACGTTTCGTCATTCAAGCTCCCAAGGAAAAAATCGGCAATAACGTACCACCATCTCAAACCGCAGCCAATGGGTGAGGACTAGAATGGCGGCAGGTGCCACCCTACTCGCGTCGACAGTTCGGTTGGATGACAGGCGGTCTTCCGGCGTTGCTGATGCTGGGCATCGCGGCGTTCGTCGCGATCAAGGCAGACGTCCGGGTGGCGGCCGGCATTGCCGGCATCGGCGTGGCACTCGGTTCCTTGTTTGGTGCCTTGACGGTGAGGGTTGATGATGCGGCGGTGCGCTGCATCTTCGGGATCGGCCTGTTCCGGTTTCGCATGCCGATTCGGGAGATTCGATCGGCCCGCATCACCACCGCGCCCTGGTATGCCGGCTGGGGCATCCGGATGGTGGCCGGCGGGTGGCTGTACAACGTCTCGGGCCGGCATGCCGTCGAGCTGAACCACGTCAGTGGCGGCCGCACGCTGGTGGGCACCGATGATCCGACAGGGCTCCTCGCGGCCGTGAGAGCCCGCGGCGTTGGTGACGCTGATGCCGAATGGGCCGCGATCGCCTCCGACTTTCCGCTCGCAGTCAGGTTGCTGCCGCTGCTCTTTCTGATACCGGTCGCGCTGTTGGTCGGACTGATTCTGTATTTGCGGCCGTAAGGGAGGGCGAATCCTCCATCGAGGCCCCCACGCAAGAATCGTGCTCGGTCCGGACCGAGTAATACGTGACCCTTGAAGCTGAGCTATCATCCCGCCGGATGCCCAATATGGACGTATGGATCAGGCTGCTCTCCGCCGGCATGCTTGTCTGGATGGGGTTCAACGCCTGGAAGCGCAAGGACCGCCGCGGCGTGATCGACGCGGTCCTGCTTGTCGTCTCTGGGGCGGCGCTGCAGATTCCGGAGCCCTACGTGGTCCTTCGATACGGCATCGCCGGCGTCGCGCTGGCGATAGTGCTGGTCAGGAGCGTCAAACGCGATCTGATCGATGGCTCCGACACCTATGCCCGGTGGATGACCATCGGTGTGCTGGTGTTCATTGCGTCGGTCGTTCCAGCGCTGCTCGTGCCGTCTCCACCGCCGGTGTGGATGAAGTACCTGGCCCTCAGCGGAGCCGTCGTGATGATGGCCGCGTTGCTCCGACCCTTCGTTTGGATGACCCGCCTGCTGTTCTCCGCACACCGGCTGGCTTGGGATCTCAAGCGCTCACGTCCACCCCGTGAAGCGGACGAGAAGGCGTTGGGGATCGATCTCTCCCCTTTGCGGCAGCCACGCGAGCGATGAAGAGCCGAAGCTAGAGCTTCGGCCTCCATTGGAGTCGGCGCGCTGAAGTTCAGCGCGCCCTACGAGGCCACAAAGATCCGCGGGTGACGCCGGACGGGGCGCCCCGTCTGGCGCGGAGCCCTCAGCCGTGAGGGTGCGCTTGGCGAGCACCAGATGGGGCTGGCCGGCGGCAGGACCCGCTACCAGTCGGTGGCCCGCTACAGTTCAGCGGGCCCTACTGGACCTTGCTCAGCAGTGCTTTGACGGCCGCTTCGAGCTGCTCGTCCTTGCCCTTGCTGATCGCCTCGTAGGTCGGCGGCACACGAATGTCGGGATCGGTCTGCCAGTTCTCGAGGAACTTGGCCTGCGGATCCTTGACGCCGAGTGGTGGCGCACCCCACCGGATGCCGGTGTCGGGCAACGTCGCCCACCCGGCGAACGTGCACGTGCCAGGCACGGGCATGCCGACCAGCTGGCCGATCTTCTGCGCCTGGTAAGTCCACGCGAAACAGTGGCCGTCGCTGTAGTTGGCTTCGTTCACCAGCGCGATGCTCGGCTTGGTCCAGCGGAAGTTCGGCTCGAATCCCGTGCTGCGGCCGTCGGTGGTGTAGTCGAAGAAGTACTTGCCCGTGAGGAACATGTCGAGGTCGGCCACCAGGTCGCCGCCGCCGTTGTTGCGCGTGTCCACGACGAGGCCCTTGCGGGACGCAAACTTGCCGAACACCTCCTCGACCGTGGTGCGGTACGCACCGTCATTCATGCCGGGGATGTGGACATAGCCGAGTGTGCCGTTGCTGAGCCGCTCGACTTCAGCCTCGTTGCGTTTGACCCATCGCGTGTAGAGCAGCCGCCCCTCTTCCGCCTGCGTGACCGGCATGACGACGATGTCGCGAGTGGCTCCAGCGGCATCGGCAATCGTCAGCAGTGTACGCTTCGCAGCCTTGCGATTGAGGAACTGTGCGAGGTCACGATCGGCCGCGATCGG
Organism: uncultured Solibacteraceae bacterium; assembly: GCA_964559545.1. Classification (GTDB taxonomy): domain Bacteria; phylum Acidobacteriota; class Vicinamibacteria; order Vicinamibacterales; family SCN-69-37; genus SYFT01. Next base: position 5,181 of record CAZLJG010000076.1, read on the forward strand.
CTCACCATCAATGGCCTGAATGATCGAGCCCACCGCAACGTTCATCCCGGCCTTGTCGAGCGGACCGCCCTTGATGACTTCGGCCACTTTGTAGCCTGCACCCCGATACGCCTGGTCGTAAAACACACCCAGCGCGGCCGTGGCATCGAGGTCCGCGCCCGTACGTGCATACGAGGAACCACTGTGCGACACATTCAGCTCCCCAAGCATTTCGGCGAGCATCTCGGACAACTCGTAGCTGTTCCCGATGTGTGACAGGTACTTGAGATAGTCGGGTTTGACCTCATCCCAATCCACGCCGTGCATCGACTTCGTGTAGAACGTCTGCTTGGTGCGACGCCACACAGATTCGAACTGCGCGCGCCGTTCAGCGGCCTGGTCCTGCAGCTTCTCGCCGCTGATGCCCACCGGATCCCGCTTGCCGCTCGCGGGGTCAATCCTGGAGATCGATCCATCCGACAGCAAGTACAGGAACTTCTGATCCTTGTCCCACTGGAGGCTGCCGCTGTTTGCGTTCAGGGCAACCAGCTGCCGCGTCTCACGCGTGCGCACGGTCGTGGTCCACAAGTTCAAGCCGCGCTCAAACCGCGCGAGGTAATACAGCGACTCGCCATCTTTGCTGACCATCGCGTCCCCGAGTGACGAGGAGTGGATGGTGAGACGGGCTTTGCGGTCGGTGACGCCGTCGAGCTCGAGGACGAGCGGCGTCGGAGCCGGAGCTGGTGCGGCCGGGTCCTTCTTGGCCGACGCGTCAGCCTTGGTCTTCGCTTCGTCGGCTTCCTTGATGAGCGCGAAGTCTTCCTTGCTCAGACGGAACTTGTCCCACGCCTCTTGCGAGAAGAACATGCCGTACGCATCGGCCTGCGCGCCCCCGGACTGCGCCACACTCTTGAGCCCGTCACGGTTGCTGAACCACAACATGGCCTTGCCGTCGAGAATCCAGCGGGGCCGCGAGTCGTTGAAGCCGCTCTTCGTCAGGTTGACGACGCCGGCCGTGCCGTCGGCCCGCACAAGACCAACTTCGCCTGGCGCCAGACCAGGCACCGCGTAGTCAAACAGCAGCCATTGGCTGTCGGGGCTCCACTGGAAGTACTGGTCGTGGTCCCCCATCGAGAACAAGTGCTGATCGGTCAGTAGCTGACGCGATTGCTTCGACGCCAGGTCATACACCTTCAGCGCCATCCGGTTCTCGATGTAGGCCAACAATTTCCCATCCGGCGAGAACTGCGGCTGATAATTCTCAGCGGCGTTGGAGATCAACGCCGTTTCCTGAATCAGTGTCGATGCGTAGAAGTGCAGTTCCTCCGCGCGCGTCCGGCGGGCTTCGATGATCTGCCACCGGCCGCCGCGCTCCGACGAATAGACGAGCGCCTTGCCGTCGGGCGAAAACGTCGGCGACCGCTCGGCTTCGGGTGTCTTGGTGATTTGCTTGGTGACGCCGCCTTCCACGCTCGTCACGAACACGTCACCACGGGCGATGAACGCGACTTCCTTGCCGGACGGTGCGACCGCGAGATCGCTTGCGCCACCGGTCACAGTAACAATCCGTTCGTTGGTCGCGCGCGCGTCGGCGGCGATCGTCACGGGCACTTTGCGGGGCTGCTGACCCGGCGTCATCGTGTACAACGCGCCGTCGTAGCTGAAGGACAACACGCCATTACGAGCCGCCGTGAGGAAGCGGACCGGACGCGCCTTGAACGTCGTCAGCTGCTGTGACTGGCCGCCCGAGACGTTCATCTTGTGCACGTTGAACGAGCCGCTGGCCTCCGAGAGGTAATAAAACGCGCGGTCGTTATCGGTGAAGATCGGGTTGCGGTCTTCGCCCTCAAACGTAGTGATCTTGCGGTGAGTGCCGCTCTGTGTGTCCTGCACCCAGATGTCGCGCGTCACGGCCGACACGTGGTGTTTGCGCCACGTGTTCTCCTGGCCCTTCTTGTCGTGGTAAATCAGGAACCGGCCATCGCGGCTGTACTGCACATCCTCCGCGGGCGTCGTGAGCACTTGCGTCACGCGACCGCCGGCCACCGGCACGCGGTACAGCTCGGGCATGTACGCCGCCGGGAACCCGCGATGTTCGGCTGTGTCCTGGCGCGCCGCCCCGAACACGATCGACTGTCCGTCTGGCGCGAACGTGAACGGCGACTCCGCCGCCGAGTGTGTCGTCAGCCGTCGAGGCTCGCCACCCTTCGCCGACATGATGAAGACATCGAAGTTGCCGTATCGGTCGCTGGCAAACGCAATCTGCGTCCCATCGGGACTCCACACCGGCATGAAGTCATGCGCCTCGTGCATCGTCAGCGGCCGCGCAGTGCCCCCGGACGCGGGCACCAGATACAGGTCACCTTTGTAGGTAAAGGCAATCTGGGACCCGTCAGGGGAGATCGCCGGATACCGGTTCCACAGGGGCTCACCGGCGTCCTGGGCGGACGGGGCGACGAGTGTCAGGAGTACGAGGGCGGCTGAAGCAACAAGGCGGCTGCGCATAGGCAGCTATGGTAACCGCCCGTCAGCCAACCCGCTCACTTAAGCGCCGGAACGTCCGCAGCCGTCCACTGGCCTTCGCTCTTGGCGACAAAGACGGCGGCCGTCAGGTCGGAGAACACATTGACCGTGGTGCGGGACATGTCGAGGATGCGGTCCACGCCGAGCACGATGGCGATGCCTTCGCCAGGGACGCCGAACATGGTCAGAATGCCGACGAGGAGCGGGATCGATCCTCCGGGAACGCCAGCCGCGCCGATCGCCGTGATGACCGACATGATCATGACGACGGCCATCTGCGGGATAGTGAGGTCAACGCCAAAAATTTCGGCCAGGAAGATGACGGTGATGCCTTCAAAAATCGCCGTGCCGTTCATGCACATCGTCGACCCGATGGGCAGCACAAAGCCGGCCACTTTGCGCGGAATACCAAGCTGTGTTTCACACACGGCGAGTCCGGTCGGCAGTGTCGCACTTGAGGAACTGGTCGAGAACGCCGTGATGAGGGCCGCCTTGACGCGGTTGACGAACACGAGGGGCGACAGCCCCAGGCCGAACTTCAGAATGCTGAAGAGCGTGATGACGACGTGCAGAGCCAGCGCGATAAGGACGGTGATCACAAATGCCGCAACGGCGACCATCAGGTCGAAGCCGAACCTGGACGAGACGGTGAAGATGAGGCAGGCGACGCCGTACGGTGCCAGACCCATCGCGAAGCCGATGATTTTGATGACGACTTCGTTCAGGGCCTCAAGCCAGTCGATCATTGGCTTCGATTTTTCGACCGCCATGAGCGTGAGCGCCGCGCCGAACATCAGGCCGAAAAAGATCACGGCCAGCATGTCCGTCTTGGCGGCGGCGTCGATGGGGTTGCGCGGCACGATGTTGACGAAGGTCTCGGGGCCGAATTTCGCCGTGGTGGCCGCAGCCTCGACGCGTGTGGATGCGTCGCCTGCGAACCGGTCCATGAGTTCCACGCGTGTTTCCGGCGACACCCGTTCCCACGGCTTCATTGCGTTGACGACGATGAGGCCGAGCGTGGCCGCGAGGCATGTCGTCACGAAGAAGTAGCCGATGGCCTTGCCGCCAACCCGGCCGACCTTTCGGATGTCACCGAGGCCGGCCACGCCGAGGGCAATCGACGCAAACACCAGCGGCATGACCACCATGAAGAGCATGCGCAGGAAGATCTGACCGACCGGTCCGGCGATGTAGCGATTCACCCACTCGACCGTCGGGTTATCGACGCCAACAGTCAGGTTTGTGGTCACACCCGCGATCAGCCCGGCCGTCAGGCCAAGCAGGATCTTGGTGTGGAGTTTCATGCCGGGGCCGGTCGATCCGATCGATTCGCTCATGGTCTCAATCCTACTTCTTCCGCTCAGCCTTCTGCTTCTCGACCATCACCGCCACATCCGCCATCAGCTTCTTGGCGTCGTAGACGATGCCGTCCTTGATGGTCCAGCGAACCCCACCCACACGTTCGACCTGCTCGGTGGCGTCATTGAGCTTCACGGCGCCATTGCCGTACAGCACCTTCATGTTGTGGAGCGGGTTCTGGTCGACAAGCACCATGTCGGCCAGCTTGCCGGCCTTCACCACACCAAACTCGACAGGCTGCTTCCGCCATTCCGACAACGTCGCCGCGCCGTTCATCGTCGCGGCCTGGAACACTTCCAGCGGATGGAAGCCGGCTTCCTGGAGCATTTCCAGCTCAAGCACGTACCCAAAGCCGTAGGTCTGATAGATGAAGCCCGAGTCAGAGCCCGTGGTGACGCGGCCGCCCATCTTCTTGTAGTCGTTCACGAGCTTGAACCACACCTGGTAGAAGTTCTTCCAGGCGATCTCGTCGTGTGTGGTCCAGTCGAACCAGTAGGACCCATGGGCGCGCCGACTCGGCGTGTAGAAGTCCATCAGTGAGGGCAAGGTGTACTTGTCGTGGTAGTCCGCCTCGCGAGCGCGCATGACATCCCGACCCGCCGAGTAGATCGTCATCGTGGGGTCAAACGTCGTGCCGAGTTTGAGGTGCTCCTGAAGGTACGCCTTCCACTCAGGTGAACCCGGCTCGTAGATCTTGTTCCACATGCGCGCGACCTGACCGAACCGGTGCTGTTCGTCGTTCGCGTTCATGTCCACCGGCCAGTCCTGCACGACCGTGTCCTTGAGCAGGGACTCAAAATGTCCGTAGAAGTGCGTCACCGTATCGAGACCAACCCGCGCGGCATCGATGGCGTTCATCTGCGCCACGCCACCCTGCTGCAGGTGAGCGGTCGTTCCGAGTCCGTTCTTGTGAGCCTCGTCGATGACCGCTTCCATGACCTCCGGCTCCATGGCGCCGAGTTTGAGACAGTCGAGGGTGTTCGCGTTCTGACGCACCCAGTCACGGACGCCTTCGGGCGTGTTGCCGCCGCCGGGACGCTGGCAGTTGAAGATGCGCGGCGCCGCAATTTCGTTTTTCTCGCTGCGCGCGCGTTCACTGACGCTGAACTGATTGGATCCGAGGGCCACGCCACGCACGGTCGTCACACCGTGCGCCAGCCACAACTTGTAGGCGTACTCGGCTTCGGCGTTTTTCGGCGCGCCGCCCGCGTGCACATGCAGGTCGACGAAACCCGGCATCAGGTACATGCCCGTGCCGTCGATTTCATGATCGGTGGTCTGTGCAGCGCCGCCCTGGCGGCCACCGCGTCCCGCGCGTCCGGCTGGTGTCGGGTCGGGCCGGAGGCCAGGAGTGCCCGCGCCCTGGATCGCCTGAATTCTGTTGCCGGAGACCACAACGTTCATCGGACCAAAGGGCGGTCCGCCGGTGCCGTCGATCACCATGACATTGCGGATGACCATGCGGTTGAACGGGCCGACGCCTTCCCCCGCGCGTCGAGCCGTGGCCGGCACGAGTCCCGCCTGGGCTTCGAGTTCAACCTGCGCGACGCCCGGCAGCAGCACACTGCCCGCCGCCATCGCACCCACACACGCACCACTGATCAACAGGGACTTCCATCGTCTGGTCATGAAGCTTCTCCTCCGGTGCCGGGATTATATGGCCGCCGTCATCGCGCTCGCGATGTCCGGGTACTGAAAGGTGAATCCCATGTCGAGGGCGTGTTTCGGGACCACCCGCT
>CAZLJG010000076.1:10880-12247 GCA_964559545.1 uncultured Solibacteraceae bacterium
TCCGGGTACTGAAAGGTGAATCCCATGTCGAGGGCGTGTTTCGGGACCACCCGCTGGCCGGCGAGCAGAGCGGGCCCTGCCATTTCACCGACGATGACCTTGAGCACAAAACCGGGGACTGGAAACAGGCTCGGCCGTCCAAGCGCCTTCCCGAGTGCCCGTGAAAACTCGGCATTTGTCACCGGCTGGGGAGCGGTGCCGTTGAACACGCCCACGGCGTCAGTGCGACGCAGGAGCCAGACGACCAGCTCGATCCAATCCGCCCGATGAATCCAGGACATGGCCTGGCGTCCGGATCCAAGTGGCCCCCCCACGAAGAACAAAAAGGGCGGAATCATCTTTTGCAGCGCGCCACCATCACGGGCCAGCACGATGCCGGTACGGAGAATGACGACGCGGCAGCCCAGCGCGGCAGCCGGCTGCGCTTCTGCCTCCCAGTCCACGCCGAGTTTGGAGAGAAAGTCGTCACCCGGGGGCGCTGATTCATCAAGTGGCGGGCCGTCGTGTGGCTGCGGACCGTAGATGCCCACTGCCGAACCAGACAGGAACACGGAAGGTCGGCGTGTCGCCGCTCGAATCGCACCCACCAGTGCCCGCGTCGCGCTGATGCGGCTCTGGCGGAGGTCTTCCTTGCGCGCCGCACTCCACCGCTTGTCGGCAATGCCGGACCCGGCCAGATTGATGACGCCATCTGCGCCGTCGATTTCGTGCTGCCAATCGCCCGGACTGCCGGCCTCTGCGGACCAGGTCACATGCCGCACGCGATCCATGGTGCGGCCCTGGCCTCTCGTGAGCACCACCACCTCATGGCCACCCGCCTGCAGCGCGTGCACCAGCGTCTGTCCAAGGAAGCCAGACCCTCCAGCGACGACGTACTTCATGTGGCCTCCCTCGCGGCCCGTTGGCCCTCGTCAACGTTGACGTACGACAACACGATCATGCCCGCAATAAAAAACACCACCAACGACAGAATCGCGTTACGACTTGATCCTTCGCCCGCAACGATGGCGAACAGGGCAGGGCCGAGAATGCCGGCGTACCGCTCGAAGACGCCGAAGAACGCGAAGAACTCCGACGACTTGGCCTTCGGAATCATGGAGGCGAACAGCGACCGGCTGAGGGCCTGCGTGCCGCCCTGCACCAGGCCGACAAGGACGGCCAGCATGTAGAAATGCGCGGCGGTGGTCATGAAGTACGCCAGCACCGTGATGACCAGATACACCGACAGGCCGAGGAAGATGCCGCGCTTTGCCCCGATGCGGCCTGCGAGCGCTCCGAAGAGGAACGAACAGGGCACGCCGACGAACTGGACGAGCATCAACGCGGTGATCATCGACCCCGTGTCGATGCCGATGCCGCCCCCATAT
>CAZLJG010000077.1:0-12228 GCA_964559545.1 uncultured Solibacteraceae bacterium
CTCGACATCGACGGCTTCGCGCCCTTCGGCCAGGTCATCACCAGCATGGTGCTCGTCGAACGCCTCTACAGCGAATACGGTGAAGGCCCCGACCAGGGCGCCATCCTCGCGAACGGGAATCCGTGGCTCACGCGGAACTTTCCGCGCATGGATTACATCAAGTCGGTCACGATCGAGTGAAGTCAGGGCCGAAGCCTAGGCCCTCAGCACCTGAGCAGGATCGACCCGCGCAGCACGTAACGCCGGCACCAGACACGCCAGCACAACCATCGCCGCGAGGATCACCGGCACAGTCACAAAACTGAGGCCATCGGTGGTGGGCAGCTGCGGCAGCATCCCCGCCGTCAGGCGAAGGACGAACAGAGCTCCAGCAGAGCCGACGACGATGCCGATGCCGGCGACGCGGGCACCTTCGCGCAGGACCAGTGACACGATGTCGCGCCGGTCGGCGCCGAGGGTCGCGCGGATGCCAATCTCGCGCATCCGCTGTGCGACCGAGTAGGACACCACGCCATACAAGCCGATACACGACAGCACCAGGCCGATGACGCCGCCCGCAACCAGCATCGCGGCCGCCAGGCGGCGCGGATACAAGATCTCCCCTACCACCTGCTCCATCGTCCGCACCTGCGAGACCTCGGCGAACGTCTCAGCACCGACGACCGCGGCCTTCACGTCCCGGATCAGCGCGTCCTGGTCGCCCGCGCCTCGGACGAGCAGATTGCTCGCGGCGCCTCGCCACTGTTGCTTGACCGGCACATAGACAAGGGGCCGATGGCCGCGCTCATTCAGGACGGGGTCCACGTCGTTCACGACACCGACGACCTCGAGCCATTCGATCTTCGGTCCAGGGTTTTCAGACTGCAGCGTGAACACCTGCCCCACCGCATTGCCCGCAGGCCACACGGCACGAGCCACGGCCTCGCTGATGATGGCGACGCGCGGACCAAAGCTCTCGTAGGCTCCGTCCCGATCGTCAAACATCCGGCCGGCACGGAGCCGCATGCCCACAGCGTCGAAGTAGCCATCCGACACCAGTACGCGTGCGGCCGATCCTCGAGGCGGCGCATTCGCCGCGTAGTCCTCATACGCAAGGACGGACTGCAGCTCTCCAAACGCATGCGACACCGGGAGTGCCGATGTGAGGGCCACGTTCGTGACCTGCGGGAGAGCGGCCACCCGCGAGAGGACGTCGCGATTAAACTCGCGCATTTTCCTCGCCTCGATCTCCTGCTCCGCAGCGGTGTAGCCACGCCCAGGCGGCCTCGGTTCCCAGCGTCCCACCGAGAGCACGACCACTCCGTCCGTGCGGTAGCCGGGGTCAGCACGTTCGATCTGGAGCAACGTTCGCGCGTGCACGGCCGCGACAAGCAACAGCACCATGGTCAACGCGACCTGCGGGATCACAATCCAGTGGCGCAGCCGCGCCCGAACCCGTCGTGCTCCGGCCACACCGTTGCTCAGCGCTTCGAGGACATTCACGCGCGCAGCCTGCAGTGCGGGCGCCAGACCGACCAGCACGCCGGCTCCAAGGCACACCGCGACGGCGAACAGGAGCACGCGCCAATCCACCGCAGCATCCACCGCAAATCGAGACGGAGTGAATGCTCGGAAGACCCCGACAAGCGTGTACGCGACAAACAGTCCGAGCACGCCGCCGGCGGCGGCCAGCACCACACTCTCGGTGAGGAGCTGACGCGTCAGCCTCCCGCCCCCCGCGCCGAGGGCGCGTCGCACGGCGACTTCTCCGGTTCGGGCGACACCTCGAGCCATCAACAGACCCGCGATGTTGGCTGCTGCAATCAGCAGGACCAGCGCGACCACTGTGACCATGCCCACGAGCAGGCCGACTGGAATCAGGTGCCCTTCAGGGTTATTGGGCATGCGGACGTCAACGGCTCGATAGAGCGGGTACTGCGTCGCTTCGGCCGACCGTTTCCATCGTTCGAAGTCGGCTGGTGTCTTTGCATAGGTTCGCGCCTGGTCGACGTTGAATGCTCTCCATTCGGGAACAGCCTCGGCATAAAACGCCTCGAACTGCGCCAGCGTCACTCCCGGCTTCAATCGTCCAATGGGTCCACCGACGTATTGCTTCATCAACGACGGCCGACCAAATTCCGCTGCTTGCACCTTCAGGCCCGACACCCAGTACCGCGACGGCGTCCACGGATCAGACAGTCCATCAAAGCCCTCCGCTGCGACACCCACAATCGTCGCGGGTGTGGCGTTCAGTCTCACGGTGGTGCTGAGAATGTCTGGACGGCCTTGAAACCGACGCTGCCAGAACTCGTGGCTGATCACAATGGCCAAGCCAGGCACTGTCTGATCCGAATCGGACGGCTCGATCGCACGTCCCAGTCGCATGTCCACGCCAAGCAGTGAAAAGTAGTTGGTATGGATCGACTCGCCATAGGCCCCTTCTGTCAGGCCGTCAGCCGTCACCCGCATGTGTATGCGGGAGCGCCCTGTGAATTCGGCCAGATCGCGACTACGAGGCTCAAACTGCTCGAAGAATGGTGAGCTGATGACCGTCATCACCTGACCGGCCTGGTTTTTAGTGTAGAGGTAGAACAATTCCTCGGGCGCCTTGACCGGCAGCGACGTGAAGAACAACGCGTTGATGACACTGAAGAGCGCCGTGTTGACGCCGATACCCAGTGACAACACGATGACGGCCGTCACCGTGAAGACCGGCCCGCGGCGCATCAGGCGGAGGCCCTGCTTGAAGTCGGCGGCAAGATCGTTGAACCACCGCTGAAGCGGCCAGCGCCAGACACTCACAATGTCGGCGAGGAATCGAAGGGTTGCCCTGCCCCGTCCGAGGGTCGCCCTGCGGGCTTCGAACAGGTCGGTGAGATCCGCCTCGACGTCTGCTCTGTGCGCGCCAAGGCGCGTCAGTTTCAGCAGGAGTCGCCCGAGCAGTGGGAGTGTGGGCGGCTCAGTGCTCACGACTGCTCCTCGATCGTGCGCCAGATCTGTTCACGCACACGTCGCAGTTCCTTCGCGGTACGCAGGCCCTCGGCGGTCACGCTGAACAGGCGCTTGCGCTTCCCGCCTCGTGTGGCCGTCGCCTCGCCGAACTCGGATCGCAGGAAGCCCTTCTCCTCGAGCCGATCGAGCGCCGCATACACGGCCCCGATCGTCGCCCGACGCCCAGTCGCCTGTTCCACGAACTGCTGTACCGGCACCCCGTAGGTCGCCCCACCAAGCGCCCGCACTGCCAGAAGGGTGAATTCCTCGAACTCGCCGAGCCGCTCGTGTGCCATGGCGCGAGAGCCTAGCACATTACTTCGCATTTGGCGAAGCAACTACTCCGTCACTCCGCTGGCTCGCCGCCGAGCGCTTCGATGTCGGCCAGGTCCTTGGCTCGTCCGGCTGCTCGCTTGTTTTGGAGGAATGACTCTCGACCAATGAACGGGACCGACAGGTCGCCGAGCATCGCGATTTCGTGGTCGTCCCAGACTTGTTCCCAGGTCACGCCATCAATCGCACTCATGAGGTGCACCTGGACGGGCGGGGTTCCCATCTGGATCACACAGCGCGGGTCGACAATCCGCGCGGCCGACAGGGCCTCGGTCGGAAAGCCGAATGCGCCGACTGCCGCCAACACCCGCTCTGCATTCTCAGGCGTTGGGCGGACGAGAATGTCTATGACGCCGGTGTATCGGGGAGCGCCATGCAGTGCAAGCGCATAGCCCCCGACCACAACGTACTCAACGCGATTCGCGTTCAGTAACTCGAAGAACTCGTTGAAGTCGGGCGCCAGATCCATGTGACTGCCTTCGCAGGAACTCTACCGCCGCAATACGCTCGGCCGCTGGCCGCGAGCGCCAATAGGCCGCCGCGGGTCCAGCGTGGCCGTGGCGGTCTGCGTCCACCACGGCAATCGCGCGCCGGTCCATTCGGAAGGTCATGGCCCTAGTGTAACGGGGCAACAGGCGAATGAGCCAACAGCCGATTACGCGACTTCGAAGATGCGCACTCGGCGCAGGAGCAGATCCCCGGCCCAGGCGAGCGCCGCAAACAGGACGAGCCACGGCCACAGCGCGATGCGGGATGCGCTGGTGTCGCCGGCACCGCGTTCAAGCGCCGCTGGCTCCGGCATAACCGAGCCCTTGGTGGAATCCGCGATGGCCGCCAGCAGTGAGGTATCGGGCTGTTGGAAGCGGTACTCGGCGCCCTGGTCGGGCACGAAGCTGCGCGAGAGGCCTGATGTATCCGGCAAGGATGCGTCCACGAGTTCGGCGTCCACGGGTACCGTCGAATCGGTCGTGAGTTTGGCCTCGTAGCGGCCCGGCGCCACCTGGCGGGCCACGAGCGTGCGCTCAAGGTCACCAGCGCGCACGCGGATATTCGGCCGCATGAGGTTGCGCGGCTTGCCCTGTTCGTCGCGAGCCTCAACGGTCAGCGACCGGCTGGTGCCGCGCGCAGGCCCCACTTCCATGTCGAGTGCCCATGGCACAGGGCGCTGCCCCGCCAGTTCACGCACGACGGCCGAGAAAAACGGCCCGTAGCCACGCCACCGCACCCAGTCAGCGGCCCAGCGATCCTTCACGTCGGATGCAAACACCGCCGCTCGACCGGCGCCGATCGGCCAGTACGCAAGCAGCGGATCCTCTTCCTCGGTGCCGAGCATCTCAAGCGCCGTGTCCTTGATGACGGTCGCCGTGCGGCCACGCAGCGCGGGCGCTGTCGAAAAGTCGATACCGTCAAGAAAGCCGAGGTGCTTCACCACGGGCTTCAACGGCTTTTCGTCGAAACCAGGCGACATGACGTCCTTGGCTTCCTTCACGAAGATCTGCGGCACGTCCTTGGGGTCGTCGGCCGCGTACGACCGCCCTTTGCCCCACTTGGCAATGTTGTTGAGCAACTCGCGGTCTGCGGCCGCTCCCATCGCCACCGACGACACGGTCATCTTTTCCGCGACCATCTTGTTGACAAGCGTTTCGTAGTCGTCAGGATACGACCGGCCGTCGGACAGCAGCAGCACGTGTTTCGCGCGCGCCTTCAACTTCTGCAGCGCGAGGTAACCCTGCTCCACCGCCGGGAAAATCAACGTGTGACCGCTCGGCTCGATGCCGGCAATGGCCTTCGCAATCGTCTGACGGTTGGGCCCCACCTGCTGCGGCAGCAACGTCCAGTCCAAGCCGTCGTTGAACGTCACAATCCCCAGCGTGTGTTCGTCGTCCATGACGTCCACGGCCGCCTGAGCAGAGATGCGGAGCATTTCGATGTTGGTGCCGGCCATCGACCACGACTTGTCGAGCACCATGATGAGCGCGACTTCGGGTTCGTCCTTGCGCTCGAACGTCACCGGCAGCAGACGCTCGAGGGCGGACTCGCGATAGCCCTCCTCGCCGAACACCGCTTCACCACCAGCGACGAGCAACCCGCCACCGGACTTCTCGACCCAGTCAGCGAGCACCGCGATCTTCGGATCGGGCATCACCGACTTGGCGAGGTCGCTCAGAATCACGACTTCAAACGGCGCGAGTTCGGTGAGGGTACCCGGCAGGCCCGCCGCGCCACGAGTCTCGACATCAAAGCCGGACTGATCAAGCGCCGTTTGCAGGTACCGCGCGGACTGCGGTGTGCCTTCGATGTACAACACCTTCGGTCGCGGCGCGACCCATGCGGCCTGCAGCAACCGATTGTTCTCACGCAGCGGATCGCCGGTCGTCGTGACCACCGCCTCAAACGTCGTTGCACCGGCATCGTCAAGCGACACTTCCAGGGCCACCGGCGTGACCCCAATGGTCAATGGCAGGGTCTTTGTCGCCAGCACACGGTCGCCGTTCTTGAGTTCGACGACGCCGCTGACAGCGCGCTGACTGCCAATCTCAACGGTCACCGGGATCAGACCACCAGGCGACAGCCGCTGCGGCAAACGCACCGCCTCCACCCAGGTATCTCCGATGTCACGAGGCGCCAGTGGATACACGTGCACCGGAATGCCCGCGGCGGCCAGCTGCGTCACTGCGGCGGTGACATCACCACTGGTCTGACGGGCATCGGTGAACAGCACGAGGCGCGGCACATGGCCCGGCGCCAGTTCCGCACGCGCGGCGGCAAGGGCCGCTTCGAGGTCGGTGCCCGTGCGGTCAAAAGTCGAACCCGCGGCGGCATCAGCGTCCACCACCTGCTGAAGCGCCTGCACCGATTCCACCACCTGCGCACTGCGGGCGAAGGCGACGATGCGGGAGTGGTCGGGGCGGAGGCCGTCATTGAGCGCCGTGATGCGGGCACCGGCGTCAGCGACGGCGGCAGACGAGACGCTGTAGGACGCGTCCACCAGATACACGACCGACAGATTCGACGAGCCGACTTCCATCACCGGCCGCGCGAGGGCCACGGCGAGCGCAATCAGCACGAGCGCGCGCACAACCTGCTGCAGCAGATGCTGGCGCGGACTGAAATTCGTACGCGAGAACTTGCTGGCCACCCACACGAGGGGCACCAGGGCCAGCAGCCACAATGCGGAGGGAACGGTCCAGATCACACCGTGATCCTCCGATGCCAGGTCCACCATTCGACCAGCACCAACAAGAAAGCGATACCGACGATCCATGGCCACCATGGATCACTTGCGCGCGCGGCTGCCGACTGGGCCTGCGCTTCGTCGCTGAGAGATGTGCGATTGACGTTCGAGACCTGCGGGTCACCCACGTTCACCGCGAACGTCGTGCGCATGCCGCCGCCTTCTGCCAGATACAACCCGGGCTTCGAGAAGCGCACCAACTGCGCGTCACCAAACGCGGTAATCGGGAGCGTCTCGCCGTCGGCAGAAATCACGCGTGTCAACGCGGCGTCCACGGCGACCACACCGGGTCGCAACTGGCCCGCGAGCGTCGGCCGTCCGAGCCATTCGATGGCGTTCACCACAAGCACGGGGAACGCAGGCTGCAATGCAACGTTGGATTCCGCTTCCAGGAAGCCGAAGCCGAGCATCACGCCGCGTGTATCTGCTGATTCCTTGACGCTCACCAGCGGCACACCCGTGGCCGAGCGGGCCACCGGCGTCCACGTATCGGACTCGACCGAGCGGGCCCGTTCGAGCATGACCGTCGCCGGGTCCACACCTCGCAGCACCGGGTGGCGATCCGCGGTGGCCCACACGGGCTTGGATTCATCACGCGACGTGCCGAGCCACTCGGTGCCGGGTGTCAACATCGGCGACACAAACAATGCCGGCTTGGTGGGCGCAGTCGGCGGCACCCAGTGATCAAACACGAGTACGTGTTCGGCACCCTGTCGCGGCTGGTCGTACACACCAGGCGCGATGTAGGTCACGCGGATCCCCGGCAGACTGTCGAACAACACCTTCAGGAAGCCCGGCTCCGGAGTTACCACCGTCACAGACAACTGCTCCGCGCGCGCAATCCACGCGACGGCCTCGTCATCAATGGCCAAGGCATTGTTGGGGGCGGTGATGCGGGCGCGCACACGCGCGTCGCCTTCGGTGCCGAGCGCGACCACCTGCCGCACGGCTTCACCGGCCGCGAGGTCGATCTGCACATCGCCCACTTCGCGGGTGCCTCGAGTCACGATCAGTCTGGCCTGCTGCGGCTCGGCGCTGTAGTTCGCGAGCTCCAGATACCCTTCCGCCTGCGCGGTTGGGTCACCGGGCTCGTACACCTCAAACGCGGTAATCGCCACGTTCGGGGCAGCCTCGTAGACCGACTGCACGACGACGTCCGCACCGGTGGCTTCGAGGTCAGCCATCGCGCGCGGCACGGTGCCATCGGTCAGGAAGTGCACTTTGGAGATGTTGGCGAGTTTAGGCCAGTCGCTGTCTTCCCCACCGGAGGGGGCGAGCCGATCAAGCGCGGCTTCGAGCAACACGGCGTCCGTGGACGGGCCTTCGACAAGCCCATCAGCCGTGGTCGCCACGGCGACTTCGTCACCGGCCGACGACTGAATCAGCGCACGCGCCTCAGCAATCGCGCGCTCCCAGCGGGTTTCACCGGCCGAGGTCTCCGCGCCCATCGACCACGACGAGTCAAGAATGATGAGCCGGCGTCCGCCACCGGCCGCCGTCACGCTCGGCGCCGGGCGCATCACGGCGAGCACCAGCATCACGCCAATCAACGTGATCACGATCCACGACACGACCTTGCGGATGCGTTCCCACAACGTCATTTCGCGTGTTTCGTCGAGCACGCGCTGCCACAACAGCAGCGACGGCACCGCCACACGCGGCGCCCGAATTTTCATGAAAAACAGCCAGGAGAACAGACCCGCGGTTGCCAACAACGCGAGCCAGGCCTGCCATCCCGCCAGGGCGCCAAAACTCATGCGACGAACCGCCCCTGCCGGAAGGTCTTCAGTACGATCTCTTCAACCGGCCGTTCCACGTCCGCGCGGATGTATCCGATGTTGTAGCGCCCGCAGAACGTCTGCAGGTCTTCGGTGTGTTTCTCCCACGCGGCCGTGTACGCGCGTGCAAGCGCCGGCGTCACTTCGACGTCGCGGGTGTCGCCGCTTTCGGCATCCACAAACCGCACATCACCCAGCGCGCCTGGATCGCGATCCTTCTCGGACGCCATCTGCACCGCATAGACGTCGTGTCCACGCGCCTGCAGCATCTTCAGCGATTTCTCGTAGCCGTTGGGATCGAGGAAGTCGGAGATGACGACCGTAAGGCCGGCGCGACGACCGCGCGCCGCGAAGTTCTTGAACGCCTCGGCCATGTCTGTCTTGCCGCCGGGTGTCATCTGTTCGAGCATCTCGAACACACGGAAGATGCGTCCCTTGCCCTGCCCCGGCGATCGCTCTTCGCGCACGGTTGTATCGAACGGCATGATCGTCACGCGATCGAGGTGCGCGAGGCCGATATAGCAGAGGGCGGCCGCAAGACGCAGCGCCTGTTCAAACTTCTCCGGGCCCTGTCCCGCCGGCGCCATGGACTGACTCGCGTCGATAAACAGGTAAATCGGCAGATCCTGTTCTTCGTCGAACAGCCGAAGCAGCAACCGACCCAGACGGCGATACGCCTTCCAGTCGATGTGCCGGAAGTCATCACCCACGGAGTACGGACGGGTATCGGCAAACTCCAGCCCTCGCCCGCGTTTTGGCGCGAGTCGATCGGCACGAGCCTGCCCTGCAAACGCCTTTTTGGAGACGACGTGCAGGTACTCGAGCTTCTTGAGGAAGTCGCTGTCGAACCCTATGGCCACGGTGAAAAACCGTCTTATGCGTCGGGCGAGACGCCGGCCAGCAGTTCGTTGACCATCACGTCGGCGTCAACCTGTTCGGCCTCGCCTTCGAAGTTCATCAGCACACGATGGCGGAGCGCCGGCAGCGCCACCGCGCGGACGTTTTCCGGCGACACAAACGCCTGACCGTGGCACAACGCATGAATTTTGGCCGCCAACACCAGCGCCTGCGCCGCGCGCGGGCTCGCACCGTAGCGCACGTACTGCTTGATCATCGGCGTTGCGTAGGGTGACTGCGGATGGGTGCCCAAGGTGAGGCGAATCGCATACCCCTGCACCGGCTGGGCGATCGGCACCAGACGAGCCGCGTGACGCATCTTTAGAATCTCTTCCGCGTCGACCACTCGTTCGACCTGATCAGAAGTGGCCTGCGTGGTGCGCTCGAGAATCGTGTGCATCGCACTTTCGCTCGGGTACTTCACCTTCAGCTTGAAGAAGAAGCGGTCCAACTGCGCTTCGGGCAGTGGATAAGTGCCTTCCATTTCGAGCGGGTTCTGCGTCGCGAGCACCAGGAACGGCTGCTCAAGCTTGTAGGTCGTCTTGCCGACCGACACGCTCATTTCCTGCATCGCTTCGAGCAGCGCGGACTGCGTCTTCGGCGTCGCGCGGTTGATTTCGTCCGCCAGCACGATGTTGGCGAAGATCGGGCCCGGCTGGAATTCGAAGAACGTGCCGCCCGCGTCATGCTCCTGCACGATGTTCGTGCCGACGATGTCTGCGGGCATCAGGTCTGGCGTGAACTGGATGCGCGAGAACTTCAGATGCAGCACGTCCGACAGCGTGTGGACCAGGGCCGTCTTGCCGACGCCAGGAATGCCTTCGAGCAGCACGTGGCCACCCGCCAGCAGGCTCGTCACCGTATTGGCGACGATGTCTTCGTTGCCGACGATGCGCCGGCCGACTTCCTTGGTGATGCGAACGAAACGTTCCTGAAAGTGATCGATGTGTTGTTCGACGGCTGTGCTCATTGGCGGCGTTGGAAGTAGCGCTGAAGGAGCGACCGATGGGCCTCCGGAACTGGAGGCGGCAGGGCCGCGCGGCTGCGATCAAAAGTCGTGGGCGCGGGCACGCGGGTGAAGCTCACCTTGGCCTGGCTCTGTTCGGTCTTGCGTCGAAGTTCGGTGTCGATGTTCTGGCCGAGCTGGTCGGTCTGGGCCTGGATCATTTCCTGGCGCAATGCCTGCGCGAGCGCCTTGAGGTCCACGGGGCCGTTGCCGCCCTGGTTGCCGCCGGCGCCGGGCTTGGAGTCGCCGCCCATCGCGCCGCCCCCGCCCTGCATCATCTGGCCTTCGGTCGCGTCGGACGCGGCCTCGCGCACCATCTGCATGCCTGCGGCCTGCTGCATCTGCGACGCTTCGGCGCCTTCGCCCGCCTGGCCTTTTTCGCCGGTCTGCTCGGAGGCCGACTGATTCTTCTCGTTGGTCTTGGACTGGTTTTCCTTCGCGTTCGCCAACCGGTTCGCGAGGTCTTCCAGCGACCACTTCACATCTTCAGGAAGCCCGGCGCTCGCATCGGCCGCTTCTTCCGCTTTGGCCGCGAGTTTGTCGCCGGGATCGTCGCTCGGTTTTTCACCGCCCTGCGCCTCGGCCGCTTCACCCTTGGCGAGTTCGGCCTCCTTCGACGCTTCGTCGAGTTTGCCGAGCAGGTCGCGCAGTTCATCCATCTTCAGGCGCGCCTGTTCGTCGGTCAGCCCACCTTCGGCGATTTCACCGAGCAACGCGTCGATCTTCGCCTGGATGTCATCGGGCAACATCTCGCGCGCCATCGCGGCTTCGATTTCTTCAGGCGAGAGGCCCTGGCTGGCGAGGATGGCTTCACGCGACCGCGGTCCCACGACCAGCGCCATGATCGCGACCGCGACCAGCGCGCCGCTGGTCAGCCACTGCCGGGTGGCCTGCACGGGCGGATAGAGGGAGGCCCAATCGACCGCCTGAATATGTGCGGACGCCTTCTTGAGGTGGAAAGCCGACCAGGACGTGCCTTCGGGCGCATCAGCGTCCGGAAGCGGACGCCCTGCAAACCAATGCGCACTATGGAGTTCGCCCGAGAGTTGGGCATCCTGGTCGATCGAGGCCGCGGCGGCATCCGTAACCGGCAATTCCCGGCCGCCCCACCAGGCCCATACGACCAACGCGGCCGCCAGGACAACCAAACCGACAGCCGGCACGCCTGCCGTCCAGCCAAACCATCGGCTCGCGAGGGCCAGAATCAGCGCAAATCCCGCCGCATACGGCGCAACCGCTGCCACTCGCGCTCGCACGGCGCGGGCGCGGCGACGTTGGTCAATGGCGGCAACTGTGGCGCGAAGCGTGGGGTCGGACTGCGTCGGTGCACCCATCATGACTATCTAGGCTGCATACGATATCCGAAGACCCGCCATTTACGCACAGCTTCGGGATGGAACCACGGCTTTCAGGGTTCAGCCGCCCGCCAATCGGACATCCTGCGTCTTGCGTTCGCCGTCGCCGAGCGTGACCTTGAGTGAGGCGCCGATCAGCGACTCAAGGAATGCAGCGCTGCCGAGTTCTCGAGTTTCGACCTCGGTGACGGCCGCGAGGTAATAGTCGCCGGCCGGAAGACCCGCGATCACATAACTGCCATCCACGGCCGGCTGCACCGCGTGCGTTCGGCGCGATCCCGGGCCCCAATGCGCACGATTGGCCGAGAACACCACGAGCGGGTACGCCGAAAACGGCTGCGACGCGCCATCCAGTACACGGCCCGACAGCTCCGACGGCCGCTGCGTCAGCGTCACGACAATCCCCGACAGGTCCGTGCCCCCGGTCAGGTCCACGCCCTCGTCGGCGAGATCGCGGTCGCCAAGGCGCACAGACTTCACCATCCAGCCCGTGCCGGGCTCGGTGGGTGTCATCCGCATGCCCGGCATCGTGACGGCGACCCGGAAGCGCCCCGGCACCAGGCCGGCGACTTCAAACGTGCCGTCGGCCCTTGCCGTGCCCGACGACTGCCCATCTGCAGGATCGCCATCGCGGGGATCTCACTGTTCGACGCA
>CAZLJG010000078.1:0-1354 GCA_964559545.1 uncultured Solibacteraceae bacterium
AGACCCAACACGGTCGCAGCCGGAACGCTTAGGTCTCCAAACGATGTCGGCAGATAGGACCACGCCGCCCATGGCACCACGAGGCCGCCGAGGTATGCGAGGAACGTCAGCGTTGCCACAGAACCCCAGAGCCACTTTGGCCGCCGCTCCGTGGCTGCGCTTGACGTGTAGCCCATGAGTGGGCTGATCGGCAGTAGCGTGCCGCCGTAGGCAAACGCGCAGACGGCCACGAACAACAGCGACTGCGGCACGTGAGCCAGCGGGTATCCAAACGCGAGACCCACCAGCACGCCGGCCAGCTGACAGACCGTCACAAACACGGTGCCCGCAACCGTGGAGAGCATCCACGCTGAGACCCACACGTCGCGCGACGTTGTCGGGAGGAAGCGAATCTCGCGCGCCAGCAACGCTGTCAGTGACGTCATCGGACCGACCACAAACACCGCAATGAGGGACGTTGCGACGCCGGCCTCCGCGCGGGCAAACCCCACCGCGACCAGAGCCCACGCGGCGATCACGAAGACCGCGGCGAAGAGCCACGCCGACCGCCCGCGTCGGATCGCATCACGCATCAAGTGCCGAGTCAGGGAACCCATCATGACCTCGCGGGGGTGTCGAAGAACTTCGGTTGACGCTGATACGCGGCCGACGCGGAGGTTGCGTGCACCAGCGTGTGATGGTTGATGGCGATGGCCGCGCCGTAGAACGTGGCGCCGATGATCGTCAGGGGGATGAAGATGTCCGTCAGATTCGCCACCATCGCGACCAGCGATGCAAGCATCCAGAAGCCATACACAAACGCCATACCAAACATCCCATACAGCCGATTCTTCCAGCGGAGGGAGATCACATTTGCGAGCGTTGACGTGCCGGAGATTGCGAGAAAGAGGTCCAGGCGAGGCGTGATCGGGCCGCCGACGATGACCGCATAGGCGGCAAGGTACATCCCCCACAGGACGACCCACATCACGATTGGAGACGCCAGAAAGATCGCGTTGGCTGTGCGTGGTGTGAGTGGCAGTACACGCAGTTGATGGGCCATCGGCGTCCAGATATTCGCGAAGCCAATGATCCACATCGGTGTGAAGAAGAGCGAGTCACCAGGGCGCATTGCCCAGGCCTTCGTGCCACTGAACGCCCTGAGCTCGTCTGCCACGAACTCGACCAGCGACCGTCCTCCCAGCCATACGTCGAGGATCAGCACCAGACAGAACCCGCCGCCGAAACACACCACCCCAAACAGCGTGTGGACGAGCAGGATGCGTTTCACACCAGTCAGTCGATCGAGGATGCTGAAGCCGGGAAGGTCGAACGTGAGGCGATACGACGGTAGTCGCGCGGGGACAGGGGCGGC
>CAZLJG010000078.1:1454-12214 GCA_964559545.1 uncultured Solibacteraceae bacterium
TGCCAGATGACGCCGGACAGAGTCATCGCGCCCTCGCAGACTGCCACGACCGGTTGAATCGGAGGGCCCGTGAGGATCCCGCGCTGTGCGTCAGCGTGTGAAGGTTGAGCAGCCACGACAGCGCGAAGCAGACCAGACCGGCCAGCGGGAGTGCCCAGTGCGACACCACTGCGGTCATCAGCGCGCGATTGTCCATGCCGTACGTGAACGCCAGGAGCAGAGTCGCACCGGCGGCCATCTTGACCATTGATGAGCCGCCCTTGGTGCCGAGCGCATCGGCCAGAGACGCGCAGCCAACAAGTGTTGTCAAGATGCCCAGACGCAGCGCGTCAGGCCATTGCCACGCGGTAACCAGATGGATGACCAGCAGCGAAGCCCAGTACAGGGCCGGCATCATGGCCGGGGCCAGGCTAAGCATCAGTGCGGTCTCACGCGAAGAGATCGGCAACCGCTTCAGCGCAGCAATCCACGGCGCCAGGCTGGGGCTCAGCCCAAGAGCAAACATCGGAAGCAGGCCGACGGTCGACAAGAAGCGAACATCAGTGAGCGACGCGTCGAACGGTCCCCAGAGCGAGACCTTTGCCTTCGTGTAATGAGCCAAGACCGCAATCAAGCCCAGCATGATGACGGTCATGATCGCGGCCATCCCCGCGACTCCGCGCATCGGCACCCACACTCCTGTGAGCCTTGTCGCGGGAGGCGCAACCGGCGAGGTCTGATTACGCTTCGCGGGAGCAGGAGCGGCGTCCTGTTCGGTGACCGCAGGGAAGTCCCGTTTGTAGACCGTCGGCGTCCGGAACAACGGCGCGACACCGTACGCGAGTGCCGCCGCTCCGACGACCCAGGCAATCACAGGCAGGTCACTGACGCGCTCAGGGAGGATGGGAATCACAACGAACGGAAGCACCGCCATCCCCAGCATGCCTGCGACCCAACGCCAGAGTCCGGGATCTTCGTCGAACGCCGGTTCGTATCGTTCCGGTTTCCCCGCAGTCGAGGCAGCGGTCACGCTGAAGAACACGACCTCAAACAGGATCTGCACAGGGGACGCATGGAAGACAAAGCTCCCATCACTGATGGCGTGCCACGCGCCACCCAGCACTCGAGCGAACAGCAACACCGCGACTGGAAAGACACCTGTGAGGATCCATCCAGCGCGATTCTGCTCGGCAGGGCCAGACGGCAACACGACAAGCTCCCGCTTGCCAAGCGCCGTGTAGGCGCCAGTGCCCGTGGCAGCCACAATCCACAGGACAACCCCGGACAGCCACCAGGGCTGTGACGGCCGGCTCACCAGACCAGCCATCACGATGGCGCCGATCAGCGACCGGCGCTCGAGGAAGACGGCGCCGACGACGAGGCGCCAGGTCACGCAGGCCGTCCAAGCGCCACGAAGAGTTCTTCGAGCGAAAGGCTGGAGTCGGCCAGCGGGGTGATGCCGAGTTGCGTCAGTCGTTCAACAGGCATGCGCTCGCGGTCAAGCAGCACGCGCCAGCGCGACCCGTCCTTCTCCTGCACCAGCACACCGTCTTGGTCGGAGACTCGACTGGCCTGTTCCGCCGTCAGGTCCACCATGCGATAGCGCTCGACGATGTCGACGACGGGGCCCTCGAAGAGCAGTTTACCGGCCTTGATCATGCCGACGTGGTCGGCAAACCGCTCGAGGTCGGTGATCGCGTGAGAAGAGATGAATACCGCGCGATCTTCACCGCGGACTGCGGCGAGCAGTTCCGCGAAGACCTGGCGCTTCGAGATGGCGTCCAGGCCGACGGTCGGTTCGTCGAGCACCAGCAACGTCGGTCGCCAGGCCAGCGCGAGCACCAGCGACAACTTGATCTTTGTTCCGAACGACAGCGTCATCACCCGCGCTGTCGGATCGATCCCGAATTCCTCCAACAGTCGGCTGCAATACGCATCGTCCCACGTCGGGTAAAACCCCTTGACGAAGCTGATGAGGCGGCTGACGCGCCCCCACACCGAGTGGTTGAGCTCGGGGCCGACGTAACCCGTGCGCAGCTTCATCGCCTTTTCGTCGCGACGATGGTCGAGGCCGAGCACGGAGATCGTGCCCGCGTCCTCCATGCCGAGGCCGAAAATCAGGTCGATGGTGGTCGTCTTGCCGGCACCGTTGGGGCCGACGAAGCCGTAGATGGCCCCCATTGGCACGGTCAGGTCGAGCGGACCGAGTGTGAAGGACTTGAACGACTTCTTCAGACCACGGATTTCAAGCGCGTTTGCGGACATGTTTCGGTTCTCCTGAGACGGGTTCGTCTTCGGCGTATTCCTTGAGCACGGATTGGGCGAGCTGGATGACCGCGCGGGGAGAGAGCCCGGCTTCGGCGGCTTCACGCGCGCCTTCGCGGAAGAGTTCGCGCGCGCGTTCGGTCTTCACTTCGCGACTGCGATCGGGCGCGACTTCGGACACAAACGTGCCGAGGCCCTGGCGCCGGTAGATGATGCCTTCGCGCTCGAGTTCCTCGTACGCGCGCTTGACGGTGATGACGCTGACGAGCAGGTCTTCGGCCAGACCCCGGAACGACGGCAGGGCTGTCCCGCCAGGCAAACGCCCCTCACTGACCTCACGCTTCAGCGCGTTGACGATCTGCAGGTACAGCGGTCCCTGGGCGGATGCCGACAGGGGACCGATGAGCAGGGTGCGTTCCTGAGCCACGGTAACTGTATATAGTGAATATATACACCATGTCAAATGAGGCAATGAGGCAATGAGGCAATGGGGCAATGGAATGGGG
This sequence comes from uncultured Solibacteraceae bacterium, assembly GCA_964559545.1. GTDB lineage: Bacteria > Acidobacteriota > Vicinamibacteria > Vicinamibacterales > SCN-69-37 > SYFT01. The sequence continues at coordinate 4,205 of CAZLJG010000078.1, forward strand.
CAATGGAATGGGGCAATGGGGCAATGAGGCAATGGAATGCGACAATGACGGAATGGCGTCCGCTGCGCGCATCACGCTGAGTCGAACTGCCTCAAATGACGTGGGGATTCGGCAGGTGTTTGTGTCGATTGACGGGAAGCCGGTCGCGGTGCTGGTGTTTGGGCAGACCGAGACGGTCGAGGTCGCACCCGGGCCGCACACGATGCGGATTCACAACACGTTGGTGTGGAAGACCGTGAAATTTGAGGCGGCGTCTGGTGAAGACATTCGCTTCGACATCACCAACCGCGCCGGCTTCGGCACGGTCACCCTCGTCGCGACACTTGGCGTCGGGCCAATCTACCTGACGGTCTCGCGCGCCTAGTTATTTGCCAATCGCAACGACGTGTCCGGCCGTTCGCACAATGATCGAATTGCCATCGAGCGCCGGTGTCGCCATCACTACTTCGCCCATCGGGTTGGTGGAGAGCAGCTCAAACGTCCGGCCGGCACGCACGACGAAGACATCGCCGTCTTCACTGGCGAGATAGATTCGTCCGCCGGCAGCGACCGGTGATGCGCTGATGCCGGCGCCCGCTGCGAGGCGCTGCTGATAAATGCGAGCACCGGTCGCCGGGTCGTAGGCGGAGAGAATGCCGGCGTCCGTGACCATGTACAGAATGCCGTCGTACACGAGTGGCGTTGACGTGTACGGGGAGCCGCGTTCGATCGTCCACGCGAGGCGTTCGGCGGCCACGGTGCCACTGGCCGCGAGAGGAATGGACCACGTGGGCCGCGAACTCGGCGCGTAGCCGCCCGTGATGATCACGTTCGACCCTGACAGCACCGGTGACGGCACCTTCACCTGCGTGCCGTCGGCGAACGACCACAACTCGCGACCGGTCTGCAGGTCATGCGCGCGAATGCGAGTGGGCGAGTTGGTCACCACGATCGACCTGTCTCCCGACCGCACCACCAGGGGCGTCGCCCACGACGGCATGTCCTCACGCGTGGACCGCCACACTTCGTTGCCTGTCGCCAGGTCGTAGGCGGCGAGGAAGGATCCCTTGTGCTGGTCGTTCTGCACGAGCACGAGATTGCCCGCGATCACCGGAGAACTTGCGGGGCCCCACTGATACGTCGGGTCACCCACGAGGCCCACGTCCATTACGCCGACATCCTTGCGCCACCGCAGGGCCCCGGTCGCCGCATCAAACGCAAACAGCCCCTCCGACCCCATCAGCGCGACAACCACCTGACCATTGGTTGCTGGGGTCGACGATGAGTGGCTGGCCTTGACGTGGCGCTTCACACGCGGCACGCCGGTGTGCGCCAGAGTGTTCCAGAGTTGTTTGCCAGTGGCGCGATCGAGCGCGATGAGGCGCCACTCGTGGCGGCCCGTGTCTGTAGCGGAGTCAATCCCGCTCTTGCTCGAGTCGCCGAGCACGAGCCCTGGCGTTGCGCCCCCCACAGCCACCGCCGTCGTCACAAAGACGCGCGACCCGGACACGATCGGACTCGAATGCCCGCCGCCGGCAATCGGCGTGCGCCACACGACATTGGTGCCCGCCTTCACGTTCCAGGAGGCCGGTGGCGTCCCCGTTCCCACCCCCGCCATGGTCGCTCCCCGGAATCCCGGCCAGTCGGCGGCGAGTGCTGCGGAGCCGAGAACACTGCCGATCACGAGAGCGAGTAATGATTTGCGCATGAGCCATTGTGAGGGGCGCGGGCCCGTTGGCGTGCGTCCGCAGGGACTAAACACCTTCTGCCGGTGGTGAGCGGTAGAATCCCGCCGTGGCTCTGGATCCGCGTGAGATTGTCGCGTTTCTGATCGCGGTGTCGTTTGCTGCGGGACTGAATGCGTCCGGCACCGTCGTGGCGCTGGGATTGATGGCGCGGCTCGGAGTGCTCGCGTTGCCGGGCGACCTGAACATGCTCGCCAGCTGGTGGGTCATCGGCGGTGCGGGACTGCTCTTCCTCGTCGAGGTGGTCGCCGACAAGGTGCCGCTGTTCGACCTTGTCTGGAATGTCCTGCAGACGTTTGTGCGAGTCCCGGTGGCCGGCGTGTTGGCGTATGCCGCGACGCCGTCGCTCGATCCGCTGTGGCAGGCGGCGGCGGTCGCGCTTGGCGCCGGGCTGGCGCTGTTGGCCCACACCCTCAAGACCACACTTCGCACCGCCGTGACCGCTTCGCCTGAGCCAGCGTCCAATATCGGACTGAGCGTGACGGAGGACGTGCTGGCGTTGGGGTTGACGTGGTTTGCGGCGAGCTACCCGTGGCTTGCCGCCGGATTTGTCGTCGTACTGATCGGCGCTGCCGTGCTCCTGCTGCGTTTCTTGTGGCGTAGCGCAAAACGCCTCCTTCGCAGCTGAGTACTGCTACCATTCCTCCGTTTCCCCCCTGTGGGTTCCGAGGAGGTTTCCGAAATGACGCGACTCCGTCGCCGTGTCCTGATTGCTCTGCCGCTGGCCTTTGTGGCCGCTGTTCTGGTGCCGCTGTCGGCACAAAACGCCACCAAACGGCCGATGGGCCTGGGTGACATCCTCTCGTTCCGCGCCATGACCACCACGGCCATGTCAACGAACGGGCAGTGGTTTGCGTACCGGGTCGCACCGCTTCAGGGCGACAGTGAAGTCGTCGTGCGCAGCACCACTGGTTCGCAGGAATACACATTCCCGGTCGGTGAAGGCGCCGGACCGATGACGTTCTCCGACGACTCGCAGTGGCTCGCCATCTCCGTGTCGCTCACGCGGGGTGAAGCCGAAGCGGCGCGCCGCGCGCGTCGGCCGATTCAGACGAGTGCGCTGATCGTGAACCTGGCAACGGGCGACAAGGTCAGCATTCCGAAAATCCGTCGCTTTGCGTTCGCCGGCGAGATGGGTGGATGGATTGCGCTCCATCGGTACGGCGCAGATGCCGCCGCCGGTGCGCCGGCCGCGCCTGCCGCCGGTCGCGCGGGTGGTGCGCCCGCTGCTGGCAATGCGCCGCGTGACACACGTCCCCGAGGCACTGACCTGATCCTCAGGGAACTGAAGACCGGCACCGAAATCAACGTCGGCAACGTCTCCGAGTTCAACTTCAACAAGTCCGGCAAGTACCTCGCGCTCGTGATCGACGCCGCGGATCAGGCGGGCAATGGCCTCCAGATTCGCGACATGTCCACCGGCACCATCACGTCGCTCGACACCGATCGCGCGTTCTACGAGCGTATGTCGTGGACGACTGAGGGCGACGCGTTGACGATGCTGAAGGGGACCGATGATCGCGCGTTCCGCGAGCGTCTGTTCTCGGTGGTGGGCTTCACTGGATTTGGCAGCGGCACCCCCAAGAAGGTGGTCTACAACCCGAAGGACGACAAGAGCTTCCCGGCGAACATGTCGGTGAGCGGCAACCGGACGCCGACGTGGAATGACGATCGCACCGCGATGATCTTCGGCATGGCTGACCTGACGCCGGTGCCCCGTCCCGCAGGCCGCGGAGCCGCTGGCGCCGAGGGCGCTGAGGCCCCGGCCGGTGGTCCAGCCGGCGCGCCGGATGCGACCGAACGTCCCAACCTGGTGATCTGGCACTACAAGGATCCTCGCCTGCAGTCGCAGCAGCGCGTGCAGGAAGGCGCCGACCGCAGCTTCAACTACCCGGCCCTGTATCGTCCCGCCGACAACACGATGGTGCGGTTGGCCGATGACGAGGTGCCGACGGTGCAGGTGACGGGTCGCGGCAAGTGGGCGATCGGCACGAGCAACTCGGCGTACGAGTTGATGGGCAACCTGAACGGTCAGCAGTTCCGCGATGTCTACGCGATTGACACGACGACCGGCAAGCGCATCACCGTGAAGAAGGAACTCCGCTGGGGCAACTCCTCGTCGCCCGACAGCACGAAGTATCTCTACTACGAGGCGAAACACTTCCACGTGTTTGATGCGGAGACCGGCCTCACGCGCAACATCACGGAGAAGGTGCCGACCTCGTTCGTGAACACGGACAGCGACGTGAACGTCATTGACCCACCGTCGAACGCCATCGGCTGGACGTCCGACAACCAGTACGTCCTGCTGTCGGATCGCTGGGACATCTGGAAGGTGCCGGTGGCGGCTGGTGAAGCGCCGGTGAATCTGACGGTGAATGGCAAGAAGGATCAGATTCGGTATCAGGGCCGCGTGTTCGGCATCTACCCGAATGAACGTGGCATCGACCTGAGCAAGCCGCAGTACTTCTCGGCGATGTCCGAGTGGACGAAGCGCGCGGGGTATGGCGTGTTGGAACCCGGCAAGCTGGGTCTCAACATGTTGCTCTGGGAAGACGCGGCGATCAGTGGACTGCAGAAGGCGGAGAAGGGCGATATCTGGATGTATCGCCGTGAAACGCCGACCGAAGCTCCGCAGGTGTTTGTCACGGATGCGACGCTGAAGAACGGTCGCAAGATCGTGGACATGTCGAAGGAGGCCGAGTCGCTGGCGTGGTCGTCAGGCGCGCAGCTCATCGAGTTCAAGAATGCGAAGGGCGAGCGTCTGCAGGCGTCGTTGTATCTGCCCGCGAACTACGAAAAGGGCAAGTCGTATCCGACGATTGTCTACATCTACGAGCGGTTGACGCAGGGCCACTATCAGTACGGCCGACCCGCGGCGAACGGCTTCAACCGTCAGGCCTACACGAGCAACGGTTACGCGGTCTTGCAGCCCGACATCAAGTACTACGTCAACGACCCCGGTATGTCGGCGGCGTGGACGCTGCCCAACGCGGTGAAGGCGGCCGTGGCCACGGGCGTGGTGGATCCGACGAAGGTCGGTCTGCACGGTCACTCGTGGGGCGGCTACCAGACGGCATTCACGATTACGCAGACCGACATGTTCGCGGCGGCCATCGCGGGCGCACCGCTGACCAACATGATCAGCATGTATTCGGTGCTCTACAAGAACACCGGCGGCACCAACGGCGCGATCTTCGAGAGCAGCCAGGGCCGGTTCACGGGTGGGCCGTGGGAGCAGTGGGATGCGTACACCCGCAACTCGCCCGTGTATCACGCGGCGAAGGTGAAGACGCCGCTCATCATCCTGCACAACGATCAGGACGGCGCCGTGGACTTCACACAGGGGATTGAGTACTACAACACGCTGCGGCGCATGCAGAAGCCGGTGGTGTTGCTCGAATACCCCGGTGAGAACCATGGGCTCGCGCGTCCGGCCAATCAGCAGGACTACACCGTGCGCGTGAAGGAGTTCTTCGACCACTACCTCAAGGGCGCACCGGCGCCGGATTGGTGGAAGGACGGCATCCCGCGACTCGACATGGAGAAACACATGGACGAGCGCGTGAAGGCGATGGAGGCCGCGAAGAAGGCCGGCGGATCCGGCGGCAAGTAGTTGGGAGCAGCCGGGCTTCGGCCCGGCTGCATGAAAAAAGGGCGCGGCGGGTATCCCCGCCGCGCCCTTCGTGTTTCCCGGACTCCTGGCTTATTCGGCCGCGACTTTTTTCGTCCGCCGCTTCGTCTTGGCTTTTTCCGGCGCCGGTTCGGTGGTCGGTGCCAACGACACCATCGCCGCCACGAACCGCTTGGGGCCGTGGTTGTCGAAATCAATCACGACGTGCGTGCCGTCAGAGTCGGTGACCGTGCCGGGGCCGTACTTTGGTTGCGACACGCGCGCGCCTTTGTTGACCTTCACGGACATCCTCCGAAAATGGCGTCCTGGGACGCCTGAATACACACCAATACCCGGCCGCGCGCTGCGCGACCGGGTAACGGCATTTTAAACGAATGACTTACCAGCGCGGCTCGCGACGGTTGCCGCCACCGCCACCGCCGTAGCCGCCGCCACCGCGGCCGCCACGGTCACCGCCGCCGAACTGCGGCTTCGGACGCGCTTCGTTGACCGCGAGGTTCCGGCCGCCCATCGGCTTCTCGTTGAACATCTCCACTGCCTTCTGCGCGTCTTCGTCAGTGGCCATTTCGACGAAGGCGAAACCGCGGGCACGGCCCGTGGCGTTGTCACGAACGACGTTGACGGTGTCAACGGCGCCAGCGCCGCTGAAGAATTCACGAAGTTCGTCTTCCGTGGCGGAATAGGGGAGATTGCCGACGTACAGTTTGCGACCCATGTAACAGCTCCTGAACAAGAAAACCGACAAAACCCGGCGGAACGGACCCCCGTTCCTCTTGCTCAGCATTCACGTTGGGGACCAGGAAACAGACCAGGGACACTCGACGCGGGGCGAAAGCTCGGAGGCCGGACTTCAGCGGTGGCCTTCAGGATAACACGGGTATCATCGGTGGGTTGTGATCTCGTTCTCGAACATCTCCAAGCAGTACGGTCGGCAGATCCTCTTTGTTGACACCAACTTCCAGCTGAATCCTGGGGACAAGGTCGGTCTGGTCGGCCCCAATGGATCAGGCAAAACCACCCTGTTCCGGATGATTGTGGGCGAAGAATCGCCCGACGAGGGGGAGGTCTCGGTCCCCAAAAAGATGACCGTGGGCTACTTCCGCCAGGACGTCGAGGAGATGTCCGGCCGGTCCGTCCTGGACGAGGCCATCGCCGGATCGGGCCGTTTGGGCGACCTCCACCATGAGTTGGAGGCCCTCCAGCAGGACATGGGGAACCCCGACAAGGCCGACGACATGGACCGGATTCTGGCCCGGTTCGGCGAAGTGCAGGAGGAATACGACCACCTCGGCGGGTACGGCCTCGAGAGCCAGGCCCGCGAAGTGCTGCACGGGCTCGGGTTTGACGACCGCCGGATCGACGGCGATGTCGGAGACTTGTCGGGCGGCTGGAAGATGCGCGTGGCGATGGCCCGCGTCCTCCTTGGCCGGCCCGACGTCCTGCTGATGGACGAACCGACCAACCACCTCGACATCGAATCCATCATCTGGCTCGAGAGTTTCCTCAAGTCCCTGCCGTCCGCGCTGTTCATGACCTCGCACGACCGCGAATTCATGAACCGGATCGTGTCGCGGATTGCCGAAATCGACGACGGCGAGATCACGGTGTACGCGGGGAACTACGAGTACTACGAGAAGGAACGGGCGATTCGGGAGGCCAATCGCGAGGCGGCCTACGCGCGGCAGCAGGCGATGCTGGCCAAAGAGCAGCGGTTTATTGATCGGTTTGCGGCCCACGCCGCGAAAGCCGCGCAGGTGCAGAGTCGCGTGAAGGCGCTCGACAAGATCGAAAAGATCGAGCTGCCGAAGAAGCGCAAGTTGGTGGACTTCGACTTCCGCCAGCCACCGAGGTCGGGCGACAAGGTTGTCATGGTCGAGGACCTCCACAAGGCCTACGGCGACCACGTCATCTACGACGGCTTCAACATGACCATTCAGCGCGGGGAACGCTGGGCCGTGATGGGCGCCAACGGTGCAGGCAAGACGACGTTGCTTCGAATGATTGCCGGCGCGATGGAGCCGGATTCCGGCAGCGTGCGCATCGGCGCGAGTGTGCAGATGGGCTACTTCGCCCAGCAGGCGCTGCAGGTGCTCGACCCGGACAAGACGGTGTGGGAACAGCTGCAGAACGACTTTCCAAAGGAAACCGTGGGTGCCATTCGCAGCCTGGCGGGCGCGTTCCAGTTCTCGGGTGACGAAGTCGAAAAGAAGATTCGGTACCTCTCAGGCGGCGAACGGTCCCGACTCGTGTTGGCCCGGATGTTGATGTACCCGCCGAACCTGCTCGTCCTCGACGAACCGACGAACCACCTCGACCTCGCGACCAAGGACATGCTCATCAAGGCCCTCAAGGACTTCGAGGGCACGATGGTGTTTGTCTCGCACGACCGCTCGTTCCTCCGCGGCCTCGGCACCCGCGTGCTCGAGCTCGGTGGCGGCGAACCGCTGCTCTTCCCGGGCACCTATGTCGAGTACGTCGAACGCACCGGCCACGAAGCGCCGGGGTTGCACTGACTTCCGCTCTTCGGAGCGCACGGGCTTTAGCCCGTGCGTGACTGCCGGGCTGAAGCCCGGCAGCTCCGGTCTCACACAATGATCGCCGCGGCCGCCCCGACGAAGTCGAGGCCCTTGTTGTGGTCAACGCCCATCATCT
>CAZLJG010000079.1:0-12170 GCA_964559545.1 uncultured Solibacteraceae bacterium
CGCAATCACTTCGAACGAGGGCATCGACCGCTGCGGCACGTCGAGTTCCACCACTCGCGCGTCGAGTTTGCCGGCACGCAGCTGCTCGCGCAGCTTTTCGCGCGTCGCTGTCGCGTGGTCACGCGCCATCTGATCTTCTGTGGACCCTGCGCCAAATCCGGATGTCGTCGCGGGCGCGGGGGGCAGCAACAAATCGAGCAGGCGCTCCTCGGCCGCGGCCCCTGCGCGCTCGCGCACCTCGGTTTCCCGCTCCTCGCGCACCATCTTCACGGCGATCTCGACGAGATCGCGCACCATCGATTCCACGTCGCGCCCGACGTAGCCCACTTCGGTGAACTTCGACGCTTCGATCTTCAGAAACGGCGACTGGGCGAGGCGCGCCAGCCGGCGCGCGATCTCGGTCTTGCCCACGCCGGTCGGCCCGATCATCAGGATGTTCTTCGGGGCGACATCCTCCGCCATCTCCTGCGGCAGCCGCTGCCGTCGATACCGGTTGCGCAAGGCAATGGCGACCGCGCGTTTTGCCTTCGCCTGGCCGACGACGTGTTTGTCGAGTTCAGCCACGATCTCCCGTGGCGTGAGGCTGTTCATCAGAGTTCTTCCAGCGTCAGACGCGCGTTGGTATACACGCAGATGTCCGCAGCAATCGTCATCGACTGTTCAACAATCGCCCGCGGAGACAAAGAGGAGTGTGCGACGAGGGCGCGCGCGGCGGCCATGGCATACGCGCCGCCCGACCCGATGCCCATGATGCCGTCATCGGGCTCGATCAGATCGCCCGTGCCGGAGAGCAGATACATCGCGCTCGGATCGGCGACGAGCAACATCGCTTCGAGGCGGCGCAACGCCCGGTCGGTGCGCCACTCGCGCGCCAACTCAACCGACGCGCGCTCGAGGTTTCCGCGATGTGCTTCCAGCTTGGCTTCGAACCGCGCATACAGCGCGAACCCGTCGGCCGCCGATCCGGCAAACCCGGCCAGCACCCGATCCTGGTAGAGCCGGCGCACTTTGCGGGCCCCGTGTTTGACGACCGTCTGCCCGAGGGTCACCTGGCCGTCGCTGGCCATCACAACCTTCCCCTGGTGCCGGACGGCCAAAACGGTGGTGGCGTGGGTCTGGATCATGGGCAATTTGGCATCGTATACGAAAGAGGGCACCCGTCGGCCCCCTCAGGAGGACACCCGGACACCCCGTGATGGCCAAATCCGCACCAATCCCCGGCAATTGCCGAAATTCAGGGGTGGCAGTATTGTTGCAACAGTCAGCCAGCGAGATGCCCCTGCCAAGGGTCTGAAGGAGACAGTCATGGTCAGTTATTCCCGCTCGCTCGTGGTTTTGTCGGTCGCCGCGGCTCTTGCCGTTCCGGCCACACTCGCGGCCCAAACCGCGATTCCTCGCACCGGCGGGTCCACGTCGTCGGGCTCGTCAGGCGGCAGTTCCGGTGGTGGTGGCGGCAGCACGTCCTCAGGCGGCAGTAGCGGGGCGAGTGAGCCCTCGCGCGTCAGCCTCCCGAGCATGCCGTCGTTCCCCACGGATTCCCGACGGCCGTCGGGTTCTTCCTCCTCGTCGTCGCGCGAAGGTTCGTCGCGCAGCGGCTCGGTGGACCGTGGTGATGGCCCGGTCGGCCCCGGCACCAGCCGCGGGTCTTCGGCCGTCGAGCGTGGCAGCAGCATGGTGCCGGCCGCTGGTTCGTCAGCGCCGTACCTCGGGTCCCGGACCCGTGGCGATCGGCCACTGACGGGTTCGGCGGTGGAGCGTCCACTTGTTGGCCCGGGGGCGCCCAACTACAACCTCTACTTCCCGATTGATCCGTTCAGCCCGTGGGGCCGGTGGTATCCCTGGTACTACGGCGGCTTCGGCTACGGCTACCTGTCGTTTGACCCGTGGCGGTACGGCACATCGCGGTATTCGATGTATCGCTACGGCTCCTGGTACAACCCGTACGACCCGTGGTGTTACGGCGTCGGCTACTGGCTCTGTGACCCGTGGGGTGGCGCGGCGACGTCCAGTTACGGCGGCAGCGGCGGCGGCTCGTCCACGAAGGACGAACCGGAAGAAGCCCCGACGGCGTCGATTCGGCTCCGTGTGACCCCGGCGAACGCGAAGGTCTACGTGAACGGCGCGCTTGTCGGCACGGTCTCGGACTTCTCGGGACTGTCGGGCCACCTGAAGGTGACTCTTGGTCAACACCTCATCGAGATCAAAGCTGACGGCTACGAGACGTTTGTGCCGAAGGTTGACCTGGTGGCGGGACGCACCACCACGGTGCGTGGCGCGCTGAAGAAGCAGTGAGTTCCTCGCGGCAGCTGTCGGTCGTCGCGGGCATCTCGTTCGCGTATGACCTCGCCATCGGCCTTGCGCTGCTCCTGGCGACCGACCGCTTTGCCGCCCTCTTCGGGGTTCCGGTTCCGGAACCCCGTCTTTTTGTCACCATCTGCGGCTTGCTGCTTGTCTGCGTCGGCCTCGGTTATCTCCAGCCGATGCGTGACCCCGAGCGGCATCGCGCCTACCTGTGGATCTTCGGCCCGGTCCTGAAGGGACTCGGGGCCTACGTCTTTATCTGCGAGCACTTCTGGAACGGCGGCCCGCAGTCCTACCTGCTCTTCGCCGCGACCGACGGAACGCTGGCGTTGGTGACGTTGGGGCTGTTGTTGAGGAAATGAGCTCGGAGGTGATTTTCAGGTCAGAGGAGAGCTGAAAATCACCTCCGAGCTCAATTCTTCCGCGCGAACAGGTAGTAGAGCGGAATCCCCAGGCCGATGATGATCAGGCCGTAGAGGGTCTGGCTCGGTTCGGTCCACAGCCGGTGGCCGATCATCGCCGCGGAGGCGGCCACGAACAGGCCGGGCGCAAACGGATAGCCCCAAGCCTTGAAGGGTCGAACGGCGTTTGGCTCGCGGCGACGCAGCACAAACAACGCGGCCACGGCGATTCCTGAGAACAACACGATCGCAAAGCCTGTGTAGTTGACCAGTCCGGACAACGTGGACGACAACACCAGCACCGCGCTCCATGCGGCCTGCGCCCAGATGGCGCGCGCGGGTGTGCGATACGTCGGATGCACCTGCGCCACCGACGGCAGGAACGCGCCGTCGCGGGCCATCGCAAAATACACACGCGGCCCCGCAAGCACCATCGCGCTGATGCTCGCCGCGACACTGACGATCGTGAAGATCGCGATGACGTTGCCAGCGACAAACCCGAACAGCCGCTCCGCCACCGTATCAGTGAGACGGCCATCCCCCACGACGGCCAGATCCGCCAGCGGCATCGCGTAGAGATAGAGCACGTTCAGTGCGACATAGATCGCGACGACGGCTGCCGTTCCAAGGCCCAATGCAATCGGCACGTTGCGCCCGGGGTCTTTGATTTCCTCCGCCACGTACGCCGCGGCGTTCCAGCCGGAGAAGCTGAACATCACGGGGATCAACGCGAGCAGCCAGCCGGTGCCAGGGGCCATGACTTCGTGACTGCTCCCGAGGTTCGACCACTGGCCCGAACCGAGCGACAGGCCCAGCGCGAGGAAAATCAGAATGCCGGAGACCTTGAGGCCCGCGAGGAAGTTGTGCACGATACGGCCGGGCCCAAGCCCGCGCATGTGCACAAACGACAGCGCCACGATGGCCACAAGGGCCACGAGTGTCTGGTTGGTCAACACCAGCGGCAGGAACGGGATGGGTACCGTGACGATCGGCGTGCGATCCGCCGCCATCGGAAAAAACCGTCCGATGGCATCAGCGAGGAACAGCGCGCTGGCGGCAATCGCGCCGGAGAAGCCGGCGACAAACGACGTCCACCCCGTCAGAAACGCGGCCAGCGGTCCGAAGGCTTCGCGCAGATAAACGTATTCACCACCGGACTTGGGACGCAGCGCGGCCAGTTCGGCGTAGGCCATCGCACCTGCAAACGCGAGCACGCCGCCGAGCACCCACACGCCGAGCATACCCATCGCCACGGGCACAAGACCGGCGACCAGAATCGGCACAAAAAAGATGCCGCCGCCGATGACGTTGGACAGGATGATCGCGGCCGCGTCGAACGGGCCGAGGCGGCGTTCGAGCGACGGTGAATTTGAGGTCGAGGAGGACGACGTCACCGGGACGCCGATTCCGTGGGGGCGGCCAGCAGCACGCGCCGATCGATCGTGTATTCGCCGAAGGGCACAATCTTGCCCGCGCGCTTCAGGAACAATTTGGCCGTCGAGTCACGGAACAGCCGGTGGTTGAACAACTCGGAGCGTGCCTGCTGCTGCAATGCGTAACCCTGTTTGGAGCGGACCACGATCATCTCCGACGTGGCCCCCGGCGCGATGCCATCGCTGTTGACGACGGTGACGATGACTTCGTCGAGTTCCTTGGGCAGGTCGAATTCGACGCCCCAGAAAAACACGAGCATGTCCACCGAGGAAATGGGCTCTGTGGAGATGTTCTTGATTTTGAAGCTGAGTGACGGCACCAGCTTGTTGTCGCCGACGTCATTCACGCCGGCGTCGTGATAGCCGGACGACAGTTCGGTGATCTCAAACGACGACTTGAGATCCACCTGATCACAGGCAGACGCTGCACAAGCCAGCAGCAGCGCAGCCGAAAGGCGCTTCAACAACATCCCGGCCGATTGTAGATCAGAACTGCGACTCGACGATCCGCTTCTTCGCTTCGTCGCGCGTGATTCTGCCCATGTGGAATGCGGCCAGGTCTTCGCCCTTGATGCGGAGAATCAACGTCCGCGAATCATCCTGCAGGCTGTTCGGCCCCGGACCATCCGCGCTGCGGGCGGCCACCGACAACCACTCCCCGTTCGGCACACTCAACGAACGGGAGTGTTCGAGCATGACCTCCACGAGCTTGTCGCGCACGGCCAGGCGATAAAACGCGTTCGGATCCGCGAGGAACGGGTCAACGATAGGTGACCGCGCCATCGGATCATCAGCCACGACGCCCGCGGCCCGCGTGCTGGGTGGCGCCGCGGCTCCCCTATTGGACACCGTAGTTGGGCCCTGGGACGGCGGCGTCGGCGGCACCATCTGGCTCAAGAGCACCTGGCTCTCGAGGATGACCGGGATCTCCACGTGAAACACCAGGCCGAATCCGTCGAGGGGGAATCCCTTGGCTTTCGCCGGGCCCATGAACAGCGCGCCAATCGGCAGCGTCATCTGCGCGCGCATCGCGACTTCGGTGGCACCCTGCCGCACCGCGTTCTCAAGCACGCTCTCCATCAACTGGAACTGGAATCGCCGCTGCAGCACCTGCGCTTCGGCCGTCATGCCGTCCGTGCGCGTCTGCTGCGCCGACACGCCAGCGCTGGATCCCACCAGCACCGCGATCACCATGACGCGCGTGAATTTGATCGTGCTCATTACTGCCCCCGTCCCTGCTGCGCCACCAGATTGGCGACCACAGCCTCAAGCGTCTGCACCTGCAACCGCAGGCTGCCCAATGTCTGCTCCGTCGTCTTGCGCTCGAACGCCCGCTCGCGCTCGACGACTGTCAGATATTCCTTCAAGCGATCCCACTGCTGGCTGGCCGCCGCGGCCACCAACTGCTCGGCCTGGCTCGCCTCGAGCGTGCTGCCCGCAGCGAGTCGCGCCGTTTCGCGCTGCACCAGGCGGACGATCTCATCGTCGGTGAGCCCTGTCGGCATCGGCGTCGGCAGCGGCTGAACCGACGCTGGTTCGACGCGGGCAACCTGCTCGGATGGTGTCGCCACGACCTGCGCGGTGGTGGTTGTGGGCGCGTCAGTGAACAGGGTGGCTGCCGCGAATCCGCCGGCCGAACCAAACATGATCATGAGTCCCGCCGCGGCCGCGAGGGCCCACGCGGGAATCTGCCGATGCCAGGGCATCACGGGCTGTGGCGCAAAGGGCGTCCACACGGACTCGGCGTTTGGCACCTCCCAGGCGAGCAGGTCCTCCCGCACACGCCGGAACGCCCGAATCTCTTCGCGGCAGTCGCCGCAAGATTCAAGATGTGCCTCCACGACGCGCCGATCGGCCGGCGCCGCTTCGTCGTAGAGGTAATCCATCAATCGTTCACGCTGGTCGCACATATCGATACTTCCTTCACTCGCGCGTGGGCACGCGAATCCGCGTTTCTTCTCTTCCGCTACCGTGAGCCGCCGCTTGCCGAGTACGTCGCCCGGCGGAGACTGGCAACCTCCGCCTGCTGACGCTCGAGTCGTCGCCGCAACACCGACAGGCCCTGATACAGCCGGGTCTTCACGGTGCTGAGTGGACAATCGAGCATCTCGGCAATTTCCTGAAACGTCAGCCCGTGGTATTCCTTCAGCATGATGGCCGTCCGCTGCTCTTCGGGCAGGTCCGCCATCGCCAACTGCACGGCGGCTGACATCTCGCGTCTCGCCACCAAATCCTCAACCGACTCCGTCGGCGACGCCTGCTGGTCCGCCAGGTCGATCGGATCGACCCCTTCCGGCGTCTGGGCCACCGGCGCGCGGCGTTCCTTGCGCATCCAGTCGCGGCACAGGTTCAAGGTGATGCGGTAGAGCCAGGACGAAAACTTCGCCTCTCCCTTGAATCCCTTGAGCCCCCGATACGCCCGCAGAAACGCGTCCTGCACGACATCCCGGGCTTCTTCCTCCCGGCCCAGCGTCCGGTACGCCAGGGCAAAGATCGGCCGTTCCCAGCGTTTGACCAGCTGGTTGAAGGCGTCTTGATCGCCGGCGGTCGCAAGCGTGACCAGTTCTTCGTCTGACGTCATTGGTGCAGGGGGCCCACCCTCCGGGGTGTTCACCGTCCATTGAGACGGCCACCGGGTGGGTACGGCCTGTACGGGATGTTACACTTCACAGGACCTCATGGCTGACGACCATTTTTTGACCACCGAAGAGGTGCTGGATTATCTGCAGGTCAACCTGCGGACGGTCTACCGCCTCATCAAGGCCGGGAAGATTCCCGCCGTCCGGGTGGGCCGTCAGTGGCGATTCCGCAAGCGGGACATCGATGCCTGGCTCGATTCGAGCCGGCAGACCGGTCGCGGCGGAGACAAGGATCGCCCGGGGGATCGCCCACGCATTCTTGTGGTGGACGATGAGCAGGCCGTGCGCGACCTGCTGGCCAAGACATTGACCATGGCCGACTACGACGTGGACGCGGCGCCCGACGGGGCGACAGCCATCGATCGCATGCGCGCCGTCGAGTACGACCTGCTGATTACGGATTTGAAGATGCCCGGCATGGACGGCCTGTCCGTGATTCGCGAGGCGCGCCGTGCCACGCCCGACCTGCCGGTGATCATCATCACCGGTTATTCGACCGAAGCCAGCGCGATCGAGGCCATCAACCTCGGCGTGGCGGGATATCTCACGAAGCCGTTCCGGCTTCCGCGGATTCTCGCGGCCGCGGCCCGCGCGCTGGGTGAGCCCGTGCCGGCGGCCGAAGGCTGACACCGCTCCACGGTCGTTCGCGCCGCGTGCCGGCGCCTGTTACTGCCCCATGATCCAGCTGTCCGGCCTGACCAAACGATTCGGTGAACGCGTGCTGCTCGATCGCGTCAGCTGGCAGGTCTCCGACGGCGAACGCGTCGGCCTGTGCGGGCCGAACGGCGCGGGCAAAACCACATTGCTGCGCATGTTGGCCGGCCTCGATGAGCCGGATGCCGGCGTCATCATCCGGCCCACCGGACTCACCGTCGGCTACCTCCCGCAGGACGGCCTCGAACACTCGGGCCGCACGCTGGTGGATGAAGTCTCGCAGGCGTTCAGGCCGCTGCTCGAAGCCCGCGACGAAATCTCCCGCATTGAACACGCGCTCGCCGACCCGGCGCTGCCGGATGGTGAACACGAACGCCTGCTCGTGCAGTACCACGACCTCTCCGACTTCTTTCAGCGCGAAGAGGGACACAGCATTGACCTGAAGGTCACACAGGTCCTCGACGGGCTCGGATTTGCGCGCACGGATTTCCAGAAACCTGCGGAAGCGTTCTCCGGTGGCTGGCAGATGCGCATCGCGCTCGCCAAGCTCCTGTTGGGCCGTCCCGGGCTGCTGCTCCTCGACGAACCGACAAACCACCTCGACCTCGAAGCCCGCAACTGGCTCGAAGACTACCTGGTGGCGTATCCGCACCCGGTGATCCTCGTCTCGCACGACCGCTACTTCCTCGATGCGGTCGTCACCAAGATCGCGGACCTCTCGCTGCGCACCATCACCGACTACGTCGGCACCTATTCCAAGTACCTCGTCGAATACGACGCGCGGATGGAACGCCTGCGCAAGTCGAAACAGGAACAAGACGATGAGATCGCGCGGATGCGGGCGTTCATCGATCGGTTCCGCTATCAGGCGACCAAGGCCGCGCAGGTGCAGAGCCGCATCAAGATGCTCGACAAGGTCGAGATCATCGAAGTGCCGCCCGAGCGCAAACGCGTGCACTTCACGTTCCCCTCCTGCCCGAAGTCCGGCCGCATGGTGATGGAACTGACGAACGTGCGGAAGGCCTACGGCGATCTGGTGGTGTTCAAGGACCTGTCGCTGCACATCGAGCGCGGCGACCGCATAGCCCTGGTGGCACCCAACGGCGCGGGCAAGTCCACGCTGATGCGGATGTTGTCTGGCGCGGAAGCCCCCGACTCAGGCTCGCGGCGCGAAGGGCATCAGGTGGTGATGCAGTACTTCGCGCAGGACGAGGCCAACAAACTCGAACCCACACGCACGGTCTACCAGACCCTCGAATCGGATTCGCCGATCGGCATGGTGCCGATGATTCGCAACATCCTCGGCGGGTTCCTGTTCGCCGGCGACGACATCTACAAGAAGGCCGGCGTGCTCTCGGGCGGCGAACGCACACGACTCGCCGTGGCGCGCATGTTGTTGCGCCCCGCAAACACGCTGCTCCTCGACGAACCGACCAACCACCTCGACCTCGACTCCAAGGACGTGCTCCTGGAAGCCCTCGCCGACTTCGGCGGCACACTGATCTTCGTCTCGCACGACCGCTACTTCGTCGATCGCCTCGCCACCAAGATCATCGAAGTCGGCCACGGCGGCGCCACGGTCTATCCCGGCACCTACGCGGAATTTCTCTGGAGCAAGGAGCAGAAGCACGCGACGCCAGAGGCGCCGCGTGCACCAGGCACCAAGCACCAGGCACCGAGCACAAAGCACTCAGCACCCAGCACCAAACACAAAGCACCCGGCGCGCCAGCGTCAGCGCCCGCACCGTCCTACGAAGAAAAGAAGCGCGCCGATGCGGAGGCGCGCAAGAAGAAGCGCGCCGAAGAAGAACGTCAGGCGCGCATCGCCGATCTCGAATCGCGTATCGCGGCCCACGAATCGGAGATCAAAACGCTCGAGGCCAAGATGGCCGAGCCCGGCTTCTACGAGGACCGGGCCGCCGCCGATGCCGCCGTGTCCAGACACCAGACCCTCATGTGGGAAGTCGGCGACCTCATGAACAGCTGGGAAACACTTACATCTTTGTAAGTTGCGGCTGTTTCTGTAATCATCTCCGCTCACCAACGAGGTCCTCACCGGGCGTCACCTGACAGTTTTGTCTGTCTTTGGAGCCGTTCGACCGGGTACGGGCCTTGCGATAAGCCTTCAGGCTGATGCGGAGAGTACGGATGTCGCCATCGTCAACAAAACCCAAAGCCGCGGCCGGCCGCAGGACCGCTGCGCCACGGCCACGCCCGCGCGCGTCCGCGCCGGCACCCGCCAGCAACCTCAGCGACCGGTTCTTCCGGCAGATGGTCTTCAACCTGCGCAACGGCGTGCTGGCGATCACGCGCGACGGGCGCGTCGCGGCGATGAACGAGATCGCCTACCGCGTGCTGGGCCTGCAGCCGCGTGAGACCGACCTTGGACAACCCTTCGGCGACGTGCTGCAGGACTGCCCCGAAGTGGTGCGCGTGCTGCAGTCCGCATTCGACACATCGGATTTGCCGAATCGCGCAGAACTTCGCCTGCGCAAGACAGGCCGCGCCATCGGCTACACGATTTCGCACATCCATGACGATGACGGGCAGCAGGTCGGATTGACGCTGTTCTTCAAGGACCTGACGCGCGTTGAACAGATTGAAGAACGCGAACGACTGCGCGATCGCCTGGCCACGCTCGGTGAAATGGCCGCGGCCATCGCGCACGAAGTCAAAAACCCGCTGGCGAGCATCGAGGTCATGGCCGGTGTGTTGCGCCGGCAGCTGACCGATCGCCCTGATGCGCAGGAAGCCCTCGGAGACATCATCAAGGAATCCAAGATGGCCAACGCCATCGTTGTTGAGGTCCTTGAGTTCGTGCGGCCCATCCGTCTGCAGGTGGAACACGTCGCCCTGGCGGACGTCATCGACGACGCGGTCAACTCTCTTGAAGAAGGTGCGGATCGGGTGCGTGTCCACGTGGCCCCCGACGTGCCTCGCCTGATGGCCGACCCCAATCAGCTGCGGCAGTTGTTCACGAACCTGATCACCAACGCCCTCGAAGCGATGGAAGGCGTGACCGTGGACCGCCAGGTGGACATCATTGCGGCCCTCGTGCCGGAAGATGCCGAACCCGGCAGCGCCGGTCAGCCCCTGCCCGCGCAGGTGCGGATCGAAGTGAAGGACAACGGCCCGGGCATTTCCGAAGACGACATCGAACGCATCTTCAGTCCGTTTTTCACCACCAAGCCCCAAGGCACCGGGCTTGGTCTGTCGATCGTGCGCAAAGTGGTGGACGCACACGACGGAATTATCGACGCCACCTCGGCACCAGGACGCGGCACCACATTCCGGGTGACGTTGCCGGTCGTGCCGGCCCCCGACTACCTCACGGAGCAGACCAATGGGACGTATCCTCGTCGTTGACGATCACGATTCACTTCGCAAGGGCCTCGTCAAGGCCCTGACCAATGCGGGACACGACGTTGAGGAGGCCGCCAACGGCACCGTGGCGATCGAACGGCTGCAGGACAGCCAGTTCGACGTGGTGTTGACCGACCTTCGCATGGGCGGCGCCGACGGCATGGACGTGCTGCGCACCGCCAGCAAGGTGCAGCCACACGCGGCCGTCATCCTCATGACCGCCTTCGGGTCCATCCACACAGCCGTCGAGGCGATGAAGATCGGCGCGGTGGATTTTGTGCAGAAGCCGTTTGAAATCGAGGAGATGGAACTCAAGATCGACAAGGCGATCGAGTTGCGTCACCTCAAACACCAGGTCGAATACCTCCGCGACTCGCAGCAGGGCCAATACGACTTCGACCGCATTGTCGGCGCCAGTGGCGCGCTGCAGCACGTCCTCGGCATCGTGTCGAAGGTTGCCCGCAGCAACTCGACGGTGATGATCAAGGGCGAGACGGGCACCGGCAAGGAGTTGATCGCTGGCGCGATCCATCACAACTCGCTGCGCGCGAGCAAAGCGTTCGTCAAGGTGAACTGCGCGGCCCTGCAGGAGAACCTGCTCGAGTCGGAGCTGTTCGGTCACGAAAAAGGCGCGTTCACGAGCGCGGACAAACAGCGGATCGGCCGCTTCGAACAGGCAGACGGCGGCACGTTGTTCCTCGACGAAGTCGGCGACATGAGCCCGAGCACGCAGGCGAAGATCCTGCGCGTGCTGCAGGAACACGAGTTCGAACGCTTGGGCGGCACCCGCACCCTGCGTGTCGACGTGCGCATCATCACGGCCACCAACCGCAATCTGGCGACGATGGTGAAGGAAGGGCGATTCCGCGAGGACCTCTACTACCGCCTGAACGTGGTGTCAGTCGAAATGCCGCCGCTGCGCGACCGCAAGGACGACATCGCTGCGCTGGCTGAGTTCTTCGTGAAGCGGTACGCCAACGAACTGAAGAAACGCGTGGAACACATCCAGCCTGACGCGCTGAAGGTGATGATGCGCCACCACTGGCCCGGCAACATCCGCGAACTCGAAAACGTCATCGAGCGCGCGGTGCTGCTGACCGATGGCGCGTCGGTGTCTCTCGCGGATCTGCAGATTGGCGAACAGACGTCCACGCACTCCGGGGAACGCACGACCGTCGTGAAGATTCCGCCCACCGGCATCCCGCTCGAAGAAATCGAGCGACAGGCGGTGGTCGAGGCGCTCAAGATGTCGAACTGGATTCAGAAGGACGCCGCGGACCTGCTGGGCATCAGTCCGCGCGTCATGAACTACAAGATCAAGATTCTGAACATCGAGATCCCGCGGTCACGCCGCCTCGCGAACGAGGCCGTCGCCGTCT
>CAZLJG010000080.1:0-2186 GCA_964559545.1 uncultured Solibacteraceae bacterium
CGAAGAACGCATCCTGATCGGGACTGACAAACTGCGTTGCCCACGTCTGCCCGCCGTCGGTCGTCTTGAAGATCCTGGAGAGGTCGCCTTCCCCAATACTCAATGCGTAGGCCGTCTGGCGGTTGATGGCCTCGACATCACGAAAGTCCAGCTTCGCCGCATCGGGCGGCGCCACATTCGCCCACGTCGCGCCGCCATCCTGTGTTCGCAACACCGTGCCGCGCGAGCCACTCACCCACGCCGTCTCCGCATCAACCGCGCTGACACCACGGAACGTGGCCGTGACGCCACTGGTCTGCGGCGTCCAGGACGCCTGAAATACCAAGAGCAAGCTCACAACGAGACAAGGAGAACTGGTAGTAATCATTCTTAAGAACATTTTTTCTCCCAGCCCTCCATGTCTCTTTGTGATTTCTTCCGGTCGCCTACTGCCCGATGTGCTTCTTGAGAAACGCTTCCATCCGGTCGTAGATGTAGATCCACCGGCTGTGCACGAGCGAATCGTGGACGTCATCTGGAAACACGATGAGCTCGTACTCGATGTTGCGCGCCCGGAGCATCTGGACGAGTCCTGTTGTTTGCGTGAACGCCACGTTGCGATCGTCATCCCCGTGCTGCAGGAGCACAGGAGACTTCCAGCCGTCGATCGCCCCGATGGCGGACGCCTTGAAGGACGTGCTTTCCGGATCCAGTGAGTTGCCCCAGAGATGCACGCCGGCCAGGTCGATCCCGGCGGCAAACAGATCGGAGTTGCGAGCGAGCGCCTGCGCCGTCAACACTCCGCCGTAGGAAAGGCCCCAGATTGCGACACGTTTGGGATCCACGTCATTTCTGGAGTGCAGGTATTTGCCGGCCGCGAGCACATCGAGATATTCGGCGTTGCCCTGCCCACCCGAGTTCGGGGCCTGACGGAACGAACGGCCGTACCCCACACCACGTCGGTAGTTCACGGACAACACGATGTAGCCCTTGTCGGCCAGCCACTGATTGATGCCGTAGAACATGTGGTACACGTGCCGGTAGTGGTACCCGAGCAACATCTGTCGCTGCGGGCCACCGTGGACAAACACCATCGCCGGGCGTTTGTCCCCCGGCTTCAGATCCTTCGGCAGGAACAACTGGTTGTTGAACTTGACGCCGTCCTCGGCTTCGAGCGTGACGTTCGTCGGCTCGACGTGGGCAGCGAGCGGATACCGCGCCGGCAGTGTCGGGTACACGACGGTCGCGTTGCCGCCGGTGGCGGGCACAACGCCAACAGACTGGGGCACGCGGTAGTCGGCATACAACACGGCCACTTTGCCTGAGGGCAGCGGCACGGGTTGTGTTTCGATCGCCGGCGTTTCGGTCACCTGCCGCGGCGTCCCGCCACCCGTGGATATGGCGAAGATGTCGCGCCGATCGATGTCGCCGTGATTGGTCGTGTAGAACAACGTCTTGCCGTCGATCGACAGGTTGATGGACGAGGCGTCTTCGATGATGCCGTTCGTGGTGGTCAACATCACCGGGTCCTTCGTCGAACCGTTGAGCGCCACCGAAAAATATCTGTCGTACTCATCGTCGGCCAACTGCGTCGTGAAGATCACGTGGTCGCCCGCCCACTGGATCGCGTTGATGTTGCGGAAGGTTGTGCCGGCGGGATCGTGGCGCCAGAACTCGCGAGCCTCCCCAGTCTTCACATCCGCGACCCAGAATGCGAGGGTGCCGCCTCCGCGGAACTCCGCTCGGAACAATCCTGGGATCGTGAGACCACCGATGCCCCCCTGGCCTGAGCCTGTCGAAGCGCCACGCCCGCCCTGGCCGCCTTGTCGCCCGGTCGCGGGGCCTGCTGGATTTCCGATCCCCGCGGCTCCTTGCTGCTGCTGTTGGCCAAACGGGAGCCCAGGCCGCCGGATGTACGCAACGCGCGTACCGTCTGGCGACCAGGTCGGGCTGGTGTCGCGATCCACATCGGGTGCCAGCCAGGTGATCTTTCGGGACGCGAGTTCGTACACGCCGATGAAGCTGTGGTCGGTCCGGTTGCTCACAAACGCAAACCGCGAGCTGTCGGGCGACCAGCGAGGGTTGCTGTTCTGCCCGAACACCGTGATGAAGGGCTCCTCGCCACGATCGCGTGGGGTCTTGCCAGGAGTCGCCACCACGGGCGCATTAAAGATCTGGCCGTCCTTCACGTAGAGCGCGTGTTTGCC
>CAZLJG010000080.1:2286-12129 GCA_964559545.1 uncultured Solibacteraceae bacterium
ACGAGTCCGAACGGGTACGCGGGGCTCACATAGTCGGCCGCCGTGCGGCGGGCCTGCGCTGATGGCGTCGCCGGCCATACGGTCAGCGCCACGGCGCACGCGCACACGCTGCCTGTCAGAAACCGCAACAATGATCGTGATGTCATGGGGGTCGTCCTCCGTGTCGGGAGCCTAACACGATGCGGGCCTGCCCCGAGCCCCGCGCTTGCGCGGGTGCCGAGGGGGTAGAATCACCGCCGTGCCGTCCGACCGTCGCGACCATGCCTGGCTGGTCTTTTCACTTCTGGTGCTCCTGACGGCGGGGCTCGCCTACCCCCTGTCATTCAACCCGCACAGTCATGCATTCCGGTACGACTCGGACGCGAAACTCATCCAGTGGATCCTCGGATGGGACGTGCATGCCTTTCTCGAGCAGCCTCTGGCGCTCTTCGACGCCAACATTTTTGCGCCGCTCCCGAACACGCTGGCGTATGCCGAACATCTGATCGGCAGCGCGTTGTTGGCCGCGCCGGTGATCTGGCTGACCGACAACTACTTTCTCGCCACCAACGTGGTGGCGCTGCTGTCGATTCCGCTGAGCGGCCTTGGCGCGTACCTGCTCGCCCGGCGCCTGGGGGCGAGTCCTCAGGCGGCCGTGTTGGCCGCCCTCATCTTTGCGTTTGCGCCGCCGCGCTTTTTCCGCATCGCGCAATTGCAGCTGACCACGATCCAGTGGATTCCGTTCTGCCTGGCGTGGGTCCATCAATACCTGGATGAAGGCCGGCCGCGACACCTGCGCCTGGCCCTGCTGATGTTCACGCTGCAGGCGATCTCGGGCGGCCACGGTGCGGTCTTCCTCGCGGTGAGCGTCGGAGCCCTGCTCCTCTATCGCGCGGTCCTGGGTGAACCGCTGGCGCCGCTCCGACGCCTGCGCGACGCAGGTGTCATCGGTATCCTGACGCTCACGCCGATCGTGCTGGTGTTCCTGCCGTACCTCGATGCACAACGGAACGCCGGCCTCGTCCGCAATCTCGACGGCTGGGGCACTTCGACGGCCAGTTTTTTTGCGTCCCCGTCACACGTCCACACATGGATTGCGCAGTACTTTCCGGAAACGTGGCGTGTCGGACCAGATGCGTATCTGTTCCCAGGCTACCTGCCGCTGCTGCTTCCTCTGGTGGGACTAGCCGCGTGGCTCTGGACACGTCGCCACGACACCGACCGTCGTCCCCTTCGCCAGAACAGCGCGCTGTTTTATTCCCTCTTGGCCGGTGGTTGTTTCTGGCTTCTGCTCGGACCGCCATTCGGCGTCTGGCAATGGGTCTATGACTGGCCGGTCCTGAACTTCATTCGCGTACCGACCCGTTTCTCGCTGGTGATGATGCTGGCCCTCGCCGTTATTGCGGCCCTTGGATTTGAACGCGTGGTGCGAGGGTGGTCGTCGCGTGGCCGGACCGCGGCCGCCGTGATCGTCGGTGTGCTGTTGATAGGCGAGTTCGCCGCAGCCCCGCTGGAAGTCTACGACGCGAGGCACGCGACGCCCGCGATCGACCAGTGGCTCAACACCCAACCCAAGCCCTTCGTGGTGGCTGAGGGCCCCATGCCCCGCGACCCCGACGACTTCAGTGGCCAGAACGATCGCAATGCGACGTACATGCTCCACTCGATGGCGCACTGGCAGAAAACCGTGCACGGGTTTTCGGGCGTATTGCCCGACGACCACCACCACCTCTACCGCGCCATGGCGGCATTCCCGTCAGACGATGCGCTTGATCGGATGAGGAAACTCGGCGTCACGTACGTGGTGTTTCACGCGGACATGAAGGACCCCGAAGAACGGGGCTGGGTGGACGGCCTGTTCGCCCCGTTCGCGCACTCGCTGCTGCTCGTCCGCGAGGAAGCCGACGGTCGCGCGTATCTCTTGAAGTAGGGCGCCCTACGATCCTGCGACCGCCGCGGCCACTCGCGCAATCTGCGCGTCGTTCAGTTCTGGAAACATCGGCAGCGACAGAATCGACGGCGCGAGGGCCTCAGCGACCGGAAACGCGCTTTCGGCATACCCAAGCTCCGCCATCGCCTTCTGGCGATGTACGGGAATCGGATAGTGGATCCCGTGCTGGCTCTTCGCCGCGTCCAGCCGCTGCTGCAGTCCGGCACGATCCGACGTGCGGACCACATAGAGGTGGAACACATGTGTCCCCCACGGAGCCACCTTCGGCAGGCCGACGGCAAGACCCGCGAGCGCGCGATCGTAGGCAGCGGCCGCGCGCTGGCGCCCGGCGTTCCAGCCGTCGAGGTGTCGCAGTTTCACGCGGAGCACCGCCGCCTGGATCGTGTCGAGTCGGCTGTTGCCCCCCTTTTCCAGATGCTCGTACTTCACGCGCTGGCCGTAGTTGCGCAACAACGTCACCTTGTCCGCCAGATCAGCCCGATTCGTGGTCACGGCTCCCCCATCCCCGTACGCGCCGAGGTTCTTGCCCGGGTAGAAGCTGAACGCCGCGATGTCGCCGAGTGATCCGCAGCGGCGTCCCTTATAAAACGCGCCGTGCGCCTGACACGCGTCTTCGATGACCGCCAGCGAGTGCGCGCGCGCAATCTCCAGAATCGGATCCATGTCGGCCGGCTGTCCGTACAGGTGCACGGGCAGTATCGCCTTGGTGCGCGGCGTGATCGCGCCGGCAATCTTCGTCACGTCGATCAGGCCGTATTCCGGATCACAATCCACAAGCACCGGGGTCGCACCGGCTTCCATGATGGCCAGGGTCGTCGCGATGAACGTGTGCGCCGTGGTGATCACCTCGTCGCCGCGGCCGATGCCACATGCCTGCAACGCCAACCGCAGGGCGTCCGTGCCTGACGCCACACCAAGACAGTGCGACGTGCCGCAGTAGGCCGCGAACTCCTGCTCGAACAACCGCACGTCCTGGCCGAGGATGAAATCCCCCCGCGACAGCACCGCCGCCATCGCGGCATCAATGTCGGATTGAATCGATCGGTACTGGGTGGCGAGGTCAACAAACGGGATCGTCTCTACTGCGGTCATGTCAATTCCTCAAACGAAGGCCGAGCAACACCAGCGGCCGGAGAATGCTCCACCAGCCGACGATCGGCGTCATCTTGGTGTAGCCGAGTTCATGCGGAGGGTAGATCTTCGTGACGGGCACTTCGACCACGTGATAGCCGAGTGTCACCGCCTTGAAGAACAGGTACGGTTCGAGCTCATACGCATCAAGCCAGGTCTGTCGCAGGTTGATGCGGGGATCGTCACAGAGCGCAACCCGGAACGCGCGGAACCCGTTGGTGCTGTCCGTGATGCGTCGGCGCGTCACCAGCGTGAACAACCACGGATGCAGAATCTGGGTCGCCAGCCGACGATAGAGCGGCATGTTGCCGTAGTCACCCTCCGGCAGGTAGCGCGAGCCCTGCACGAAGTCCGCTCCACGCTCGACAATCGGTGCCAGCAGGCGCGGAATCTCCTGCGGCCGGTCCTTGTCGTTGCCGGCCATGATCACCACCACGTCGTAGTCGTGTTCGCGAGCGAAGTCGATGACCCGGCGAATGGCGGCTCCGACGCCGCTTCTCGGCGACTGACGCAACACGCGCACGCCCATGGCCTCGACCGCCTCGGCCGTCCCATCGGTGGACCCGTCGTCACACACCATGAAGTCGGTGACGCCGGGAATGGCCGCTTCACGGGCGCGGTCAATCACGCGCACGATCTTGGCCTTTTCATTAAAGGCGATCGGACAGGCCAGGACGCGCAGAGCCATCAGACGGCGCGCGTCACCTTGCCGCGGCTCATCACATAGCGCACTCGGCACGACGCGCAACGCGCCTTGTCGCTCTTGAAGGCCAGCGACTCGCCACACTCGCAGACATATCCCGACAGCCGGCCAGGCACGCCGAGCCATAACGCATGGGCCGGCACATCCTCAGTGACGACGGTCCCGGCGCCGACCATGGCAAACCGGCCGATGCGCACACCGCAGACAACCGTCGCATTCGCGCCAAGGCTCGCACCGAAGCCCACGCGTGTCTTGACGAGCCAGTCTTTGGACGCATACCGCGTTTTTGCACTGCGCGCCCGAGGCGAACGCGGGCGCAGGTCGTTGGTGAAGACCACACACGGGCCGAGAAATGCCTGGTCCTCAATCGTCACGCCTTCCCAGATCGTGACGCCGTTCTTGATGGTCACACCGTGACCCACCTTCGCGCCCGCTTCGATGAAGGCGTGATCCCCCACGTTGCAGTCGCGGCCAATCGACGCGCCCTTCATCACGTGCGCGAACGCCCACACACGCGTGCCCGCGCCGATGCGGCGCGTTTCAACCAGCGCCTGCGGATGCACAAACACGCCGGTCATCTGGCCCCCTGCGCGACCTGCACCGGCGCACCGCCCTGGGCGATCGACTGAGCGATGGCTTCAAGCACCCGCACCACCGACACGGAGAACGCACCATCACTCTTGCCGAGCGTCCCGGACTTCACCGCCTCAAGGAAATACTGATTCTGCATCTTGAGGGGTTCCTGGGGCGGCACACGCGGAATGGTCAGATCACCTTCACGCGCGAGCAGGTGAAACTGCCCGAAGTCGTCGTAATACTGCTCCCGCACCACACTCTTGTCGTAAATGCTGATGGGCCCCGCCGGCGCGAGTTCATCCCACACCACCATCTTGGTGTCGCCCACGACGACGATCTCGCGCAACTTCTTGGGATCGAGCCAGCTCACCTGAATCGCGCCCACCACGCCGTTGGGATAGGTCAACGTGATGAACGCCACATCCTCGATGCCCGGACGCAGGAACGACGCCCCCACAGCCGACGCGGAGATCGGCTCGGCATCCAGCAGGAAGTTGAAGATGGAGATGTCGTGTGACGCCAGGTCATACACGCTGTTGACGTCCTGGCGGATCGGTCCCAGATTCGTCCGCAGTGCCCGCAGGTAGTGAATCCGGCCAGGCTGCCCGGCCACCATCAACTCACGCAGCTTCAGAATGCCGGGGTTGAACAGGAACACGTGCCCGGTCATCAGAATCAGGCCGCGGGACGCCGCCAACTCGGTCAGCGCTGTGGCTTCTGCCGATCCCACCGTCAGCGGTTTTTCACACAGGACGTGTTTGCCGGCCTCAAGCGCGGCGCGGGTGACCTCCTCGTGTTTTCGCGTCGGTACGCAGACCACGACCGCGTCCACATCTGGTCGTGACACCAGCGCCTGGTAGTCGTCCACCACCGCAATGCCCGGAAACTGACCGGCCACGACGGCTCGCCGCTTCCCGTCAGGGTCCGCCGCGCATGTCACGACCGACCCCGGCAACTGCGAAAACACCCGAATGTGATTCGGGCCCCAATGCCCACATCCGACAACCCCGACGCGCAGGCGACTCGATTCCACGATGGAGGATTGTACCCGAGGCCTTCACGTCTGAAGTGGGGCACAATCACGCCATGCGACTCGCCTTCCGAACCACCCTGGGCGTCTTCCTTGCCGGCACGCTGCTCGTCGTCACCCTCACCGGCCTCACCAGCCAGCCCGCAGCGCCAGGATTCGCGCCCGCGCTGTTCTCAGAACTGAAGTGGCGTCCGATCGGACCACTCCGCGCGAGCCGCACCAAAGCGGCGTCGGGTGTGCCATCGCAGCCCTTCACGTTCTACGTCGGTGTGGTCAACGGGGGCGTCTGGAAGACTGACGATGCCGGACGGACGTGGAATCCGATTTTTGACGACCAGCCGACCGGGTCGATCGGCGCGATCGCCGTCGCCGAATCTGATCCAAACATCGTGTACGTCGGCAGCGGCGAAGGCATGCCCAGGCCGGACCTCTCCACTGGTGACGGCATGTACAAATCCACAGACGCCGGCCGCACATGGACGCATCTCGGTCTCCGGGACGCGCAACAGATCCCGCAGATCGTGGTGGACCCCAAGAACCCAAACCGCTTGTTCGTCGCGGTGCTGGGCCACCCGTATGGCCCAAGCGCCGAGCGCGGCATCTTCCGCTCGCTGAACGGCGGCCAGACGTTCGAGAAGGTGCTCTACAAGGACGAGAACACCGGCGGCATCGACCTCGCGCTCGATCCGGTCGATCCGAACACTGTGTATGCCGTGCTCTGGGAGCAACGCCAGGGGCCGTGGGAAAACGCGGTGTGGACCGGTCCTGGCAGCGGACTCTTCAAATCCACAGACGGCGGCACCACGTGGCGGCCGCTGACCAGCGGCCTGCCCACGTTCGAGGAGGGCCTCGGGCGCATCGGCATCACCGTCGCGCCCAGCAACCGGCAGCGTCTCTACGCCGCCGTGGACGCGGGTCGCAACGGCGGCATCTTCCGGTCAGACGATGGCGGCGAGACGTGGCGCCGCACAAATGCCGATACCCGCGTGGTCGCCCGTCCCGCCGATGCCGCGGACATCCGCGTGCATCCAACGGATCCGGACACCGTCTACGTACCGACCATCGTCGCGTGGAAGTCCACTGATGGTGGTGCGACGTTCACAGGGTGGCGTGGCGCGCCTGGCGGTGACGACTATCAGCGCATGTGGATTCACCCGACGCAGCCGGACATCATCCTGATGACGGCCGATCAGGGCGCCATCGTCACACTCAACGGCGGCCGTACGTGGAGTTCCTGGTACAACCAGCCGACCGCGCAGTTCTACCACGTGAGTACGGACAACGCGTTTCCCTATCGCGTGTGTGGTGGCCAGCAGGAATCTGGATCGGCCTGTGTGCAGAGCCGCGGCGACGAAGGACAGATCACGTTCCGCGAGTGGAGCCCTGTCGGCGTCGAGGAGTACGGATACGTCGCGCCGGATCCACTCGACCCGGATGTGGTCTACGGCGGCAAGGTGTCGCGGTATGACCGCCGCACCCGACAAACGCAGAATGTGTCGCCGCCCCGCGACCCGGGCTATCGCACGGTCAGAACACAGCCCATTCTGTTTTCCCCACTCGACCCGCGCACGTTGTACTTCGCGTCGAACACGCTCTGGAAGACGACCACCGGCGGCAGGCAGTGGACACAGATCAGCCCGGACCTCACCCGCCGCACGTGGGAGGTGCCGGCGAGCGTCGGCGCGTATCGCTCACGGCCGAACGCACAACCCACACAACGAGGCGTGATCTACACGATCGGTCCCTCCTACGTGGACCGCGACACCATCTGGATCGGCACCGACGATGGCCTGGTGCACGTGACGCGGAATGGTGGCACCACTTGGACGGATGTGACGCCACCCGACCTCCAGCCATGGCAGAAGATCTCGCTGGTCGAGGCGTCCCACTTCGACACCAACTCGGCGTACATCGCGGTGAACACCCTGCGGCTCGACGACCTCCGTCCGCACATCTATCGCACGCGTGACGGTGGCAAGTCCTGGCGGCGCATCGTGACCGGCCTGCCGGATGGAGCGACCATCAACGCGGTGCGTGAAGATCCCGTCCGGCGTGGACTCCTGTTTGCCGCGAGTGAACTCCACGTGTCGGTGTCGTTTGACGACGGGGATCAGTGGCAGTCGCTGCGGTTGAACATGCCCGCGACGTCGATTCGCGACCTTGTGATCAAGGATGCCGACCTCGTGGTGGGCACCCATGGCCGTGGCTTCTGGATTCTCGACGACATCTCGCCGCTGCGGCAGATCACACCCTCAGTGACCGCGTCGTCCGCGTATCTGTTCCGGCCGCCGGTCGCATGGCGATTCAGATGGAACAAAAACACCGACACACCGCTGCCGCCGGATGAACCGGCCATGCCGAATCCTCCGGACGGGGTGACCATCAGTTACTTCCTCGGCCCTGACGTGAAGGGACCGGTCACGTTGGAGATTGTG
Organism: uncultured Solibacteraceae bacterium; assembly: GCA_964559545.1. GTDB lineage: Bacteria > Acidobacteriota > Vicinamibacteria > Vicinamibacterales > SCN-69-37 > SYFT01. Next base: position 10,092 of record CAZLJG010000080.1, read on the forward strand.
GAAGTGGACGGCCCTGTCGTACGCCGGTACTCCAGCGACGACCCGGAGCCCCCTCCCGTCAACGCGCCGAACCTGCCGGACTACTGGATCCGGCCGACCCAACGACTCGCGGCGACACCGGGCCTGCATCGGTTTGTGTGGGATGTGCGATACACGCCGCCGGCGGTGACCAGTTTCAGCTACGCCATCGCGGCCATCCGCGGCAACACGCCGCAAAGTCCGCAGGGCATGTGGGTGCTGCCCGGCACGTATCAGATCCGACTGACGGTCGGCGGCCAGGTGTATCGACAGGCCGTGACCGTACGGATGGACCCTCGCGTGCAGACGCCTGTCGTTGATCTGACGCTGCAGCTCAAGTTATCCCGCACCGTGCACGACTTGATCGGCCAGCTCGCCGCCATGCGCACCGGCGCCTCACCCGAGCGCCTCGCGCAGATTCAACAGGCCTATGCGCCGCTGCCTGCGCTGTTCACCACGCTGCAGAGCGCGGACGCGCGTCCGACTGCCGCGCAGGAGGCCGCGGTCACTGAGGCCGCGGCGCGTGTCGCCTCACTGACAAAGACGTCTTAATCAACCGAAGGTAATCCCCTGCGCGAGCGGGAGCTTCTCGGACCAGTTGACGGTATTGGTCTGTCGGCGCATGTAGGCCTTCCAGGCGTCGGAACCCGATTCGCGGCCGCCGCCGGTTTCTTTTTCGCCACCAAACGCGCCACCGATCTCCGCGCCGGAGGTGCCGATGTTGACGTTGGCGATGCCGCAGTCGGAACCGCGCGCGGAGAGGAACTCTTCCGCGCGGCGCATGCTCTCGGTAAAGATCGCGCTCGAGAGTCCCTGCGGCACATCGTTGTGCATCGCGAGAGCCTGGTCGAACGTGTCGTACTCCATCACATACAGAATCGGCGCAAAGGTCTCGTGTTTGACGATGGCGGACTGCGCGGGCATGCGGATGATGGTGGGCTCGACGAAGAACGGACCGATGTCCGGACGCCGCTTGGCCCCACACACGACTTCCCCACCCTGCGCCTTCGCCTGCTCGATCGCGTCGAACATGCTGTCCACCGCGGGCATGTTGACCAGCGGCCCCATCAGCGTCTTGGGATCGAGCGCGTCACCGATTGGCACCTGCTGATAGGCGGTCGCCAGGCGCGCCACCAGATCGGCCGCGATTGACCGGTGCACAATCAGTCGGCGCGTGGTGGTGCAGCGCTGTCCCGCAGTTCCGACGGCGCCGAACACGATCGCCCGCGTGGCGAGATCGAGCCGCGCGTCTTCGCACACGATGATGGCGTTGTTGCCACCCAGTTCGAGAATCGACTTGCCGAATCGGCCTGCGACGACTTCACTGACGTGACGGCCAACCGCCGTGGACCCGGTGAACGAAATCAGCGGCACGCGCGGATCACGAATCAACCGTTCACCCACCTGGCTGCCCTTGCCCACGACGAGGGAGAAGATGCCGGTCACGCCGTGATCGGCCATCACCCGGTTGCAGATGTGCTGCACGGCGACGCCACACAACGGGGCGGGCTCAGCGGGCTTCCAGATCGTCGGGAGTGAACTTCCACTGCTTGTGCTTGCGGCGGTCCTCCAGGCGTTTCCACTGCTCATCCTTGGTGATGTCGAGCCAGAGTTTGATGACGATGCATCCCTGCTGCTCGAGCAACCACTCGAAGGTGCGAATCTCGGTGTAAGACTTCTTGATCGCTTTCTCGGGCGCCAATTCCTTGACGCGTTCGACAAGCACGCGCTCGGCCCAGCTGCGGTCGAAGACGCGCATTTGGCCGCGAGCCGGCATGCGATCGTTACGGAAGAAGCGCCACAGGTAAGGGTGGGCCCGCTCCTCTTCGGTCGGTTTCTTGATCGCCACGCCCTGGAAGATGGACATGTCGAAGCCGAGGGCCTGGACGATGCGAGCCGTAGCACCGGACTTGCCGGCGCCATCGCGACCCTGGAAGGCGACGATGACACTGCGACCGATTCCGTCGAGCTGGCGGACGATCTCATTGAGTTCGATCTCCTTCTCTTCCAGAACCTTCTT
>CAZLJG010000081.1:0-11757 GCA_964559545.1 uncultured Solibacteraceae bacterium
CGCCTGGTTGGCTTCGCTCACCTTGTCCCGAATGCGGATGGACAAATCGAACTGCTCCTGCAGGTCCGCGTCGGTTTCGTCAATGTGGAGCGGATGCCGCTTGATCCGGAACGGCTGCGTCTGCTGCACGCCGTTTGCCGTCATGCGGACCTGATACGCGCCGGGTGCCCCCGCGGGACCTTGCACACTGCCGCCCCACAGAATCATCCCCGGGAAACTCGTCGCCGGCGGGTATCGCAGGTCCCACGTCACACTCTGCATGCCCTGCGACATGGGCGCGTTGTTCCCGCCACCACCACGACCACCACCGCGGCCGGCGGCCGGAGTGGGGGCCGCGCCGGCTGGCGCGCCGGCGAACGTCCGCACCACCGCACCGGTCTTGTCGAGCACCTCAATCGTGAGCGTCTTGACCTCGCCCGTCACCCAGTACTTGATCTGCGCGCCGTTCGTCGATCGAATGGCGTCCTCGGGTGCAAACAGATAGGCCGGCGATGCCGATGCCGCCGCGGGTGAGAACTGTCGAATGGGCGCGATGTCGTCGAGGATGTAGAACCCTCTGCCATGCGTCGAAATCGCCAGGTCCCGCGCTTCCACAATCAGATCCGACACGGGGAGGCTCGGCAGGTTCAGCGACAGCGACTGCCACGTTCCGCCATCGTCGTACGAAAAATACACGCCCTTGTTGGTGCCCGCATACAGCAGGCCTCTGCGGGTGTGATCCTCGCGCACCACGTTGACGTATTCATCGGCCGTGATGCCGTTGACGACCTTCGTCCAGGTGCGGCCGAAGTCGTGCGTACGGAAGATGTAGGGCGAGAAGTCATCAAGCAACGGCCGCTTGACGGCGGCGTACGCCGTGCCGGCGTCGAATGACGACGCGTCGATGATGCTGACGCGGCCGAAGTCCGGCATGTCCTTCGGTGTGACGTTTGTCCAGTTCTTGCCGCCGTCACGCGTGACGTGAATCAGGCCGTCATCCGAGCCCGCCCACAACACGTTGGCGTCGGTCTTGCCGGGCGCGAGGGCAAAGACGGTCGCGTACACCTCCGGACCGTTCATGTCTTTGGTGATGGGGCCACCTGAGGGCCCCATGGTCTTCGGATCGTGGCGGGTCAGGTCGCCGCTGATCTTGTCCCACTGCTGGCCGTTGTTTGTGGTGCGCCAGACGTGTTGTGTCGCCGTGTAGAGAACACGCGTGTCCACGGGCGAAAAAATGATCGGGAACGTCCATTGGATGCGTTCGACGAGCGCGCTTGAGGGCTCACCGGAAAACATGCGCGGATACGGGTGGACTTCGCGTTGCTGGCCCGTGCGGCGATTGGTGTACTCAAGCCAGCCACCGTTGACCGCGCCGGCAAAAAACGCATCGGGATCCTTGGGGTCCGGTGCAATGTACCCGGGTTCAAAACCGCCCGGACTGTATCTCACCGGTGCCGCACCGCCGCGACCACCGCGACCGGCGGCTGCCGTTTCATTGGGCAGGCACACGGTGTTGCCATCCTGCTGCGCACCACAGACGTGATACGGGAAGTGCTTCGTCGTGACCACATGGTAGTACTGCGGCGTCGGGAAATCCTGCGCCGACCAGCCCTGGCCGCCCGCGTACGACACCGCGCCGCCGCCGTCGTTGGCGATGACCATGTGCTGTGGGTCGTCGGGATCGATCCACAGGTCGTGATAGTCGCCGTGGGTGCCGCCGCCGAGGCCCTGCAGCGTCACGCCGCCATCCGGCGATCGGTACGCGCTGACATTGAGCAGGTACACCAGATCCTTGTTTTTCGTGTCTGCCGTCACGTGGGTGTAATAAAACGCGCGCTGCCGGATGTTGCGATTGCCGTTGACGAGTTTCCAGGAGACTCCCGCGTCGTCCGATCGGAAGAGGCCGCCGTTTTCATTCTCGACCAGCGCATAGACACGCGTGGAATCGGCGGGGGACACCGCCACGCCGATACGGCCGATCATGCCTGCGGGCATTCCAGGGGCGCGCGTGATTTCCGACCATGTCTCGCCGCCGTCTGTGGACTTGAACAGTCCGCTGCCCGGACCGCCGCTCGACATCTGATATTCAAGCCGGTACGCCTCCCACAGTGCCGCGTAGAGGACCTGTGGATTCTTCGCGTCCATCGAGAGGTCGATGGCTGCCGTCTTCGCGTCGCGAAACAGCGTGCGCTTCCAGGTCTTGCCGCCGTCCGTGCTCTTGAACACGCCTCGTTCTTCGTTGGGGCCGCCGTGATGCCCGAAAGCGGCGACGTAGACGATGTCGGGGTTGGTCGGATGGATCCGAATCTTCGAGATGTTCCGGGCGTCCTTGAACCCGATGTGCGTCCACGTCTTGCCTGCGTCGCTGGACTTGTACACGCCGTCGCCGGACATGATGTTGCCGCGGATGCAGGTTTCGCCCATGCCGATGTAGACCACGTCCGGGTTGGACTCGCTGACCGCGACGGCGCCCACTGACGAGCTGCCGACATGGCCGTCGGTCACCGGCGTCCACGTCTCGCCCTTGTCGGTGGTCTTCCAGAGCCCTCCACCAGTCGCGCCAAAGTACGCCTCGTTCGGACGGCCCTTCACACCTGACGATGCGATGGAGCGGCCGCCGATATCAGGACCGATGCTCCGCCACTGAAACAGATTCAGGTAGGGAGGAAGGGCCGAGGCTGTTGCCTGGCTCTCCGCGCGATCCGCCGACATCGGCAGTGACCAGATGGCAGCAAACACGAGTGCCAGCGTGCAGCCGGCAACGATTGAACGGGGACGATTGGTACGCAGGGGCATGGCACTCCTCGAAAGTCGAGGGTAGTGTAACCCCGGCGCGTCGTGACGGGGTTACCCCGCCAGGGCTTTGAGCGCGCCGAGCACGTCAGCGATATCGGCCTCGGTGTGTGCCGCGTTGATCTGGAATCGGATGGTCTCGTCACCCTTGGGCACGACCGGGAAGGTGAGTCCGACCGCCAGGATGCCGCGTTCGAACAGGCCCTGCACCATCGCTCGCACTTTGTCGGTGCTGCGGACGAGGAGGGGAACCACCGGATGTGGTCCCGGAATCGACTCCAGGCCCAGCGCGTTCAGTCCGGCCCGAAACTGCAGCGTTCGTGCGGCAAGGTGGGCCAGCCGTGCGCGCCCCTCGTCGCTGTCAGCGATGTTGATGGCCGCCACGGCGGCCGCCGCATCGGCGGCACCGAGCGGGTTGGTGTAGATGTACGTATCGGCTTTCTGACGGACCGCTTCGATCAGCGTGGGACTGCCCGCGACGAACCCCCCGTTCACGCCAAACGCCTTGCCGAACGTGCCGATGAAGATGTCGACGCGAGCGCCCGCGTGTTCCTCGGTGCCGCGCCCGGTCGCGCCGTACGCGCCGATGCCATGCGAATCATCCATCATCGTGATGACACCGTCGCGGAACCGGTGGTCGTGCGCCGCCGTGACGCGCAGCAACTCCTGTAGTGGTGCCGCGTCGCCGCGCATGCTGAAAATGCCGTCGAAGATCACGATCACGCGTCCCACACCCTCGGGCACCGCCTCGAGGCAGCGGGCCAGATCGGCCGGGTCGTTGTGGGCGAACACGGCGCGCCGCTCGGACGGGATGTTGGCGATGCGCATCGCGCGAATGATGCAGTTGTGGTTGAGCGCGTCCCCGATCCAGTAGGTGTCAGGGCCGGACAGGGCAATCGCGGTGCCCAGCACCGTCGTGTAGGCCGAGTTGAACGCCTTGGCGGCGGGACGGCCCACAAACGCCGCAATACGCGCTTCCAGTCCCGTGTGGTGGATTGCCGTGCCGTCGATGAAACGGACGGCGCCGGGACCCGCGCCGAACACTCGCGCGGCCTCATCGGCGGCATGGAGCAGCGCCGGATGATGCGACAGCGACAGATAACTATTCGAGTTCATCCGGAGGAACGCACCGGGGCGTCCCTCAAGCGTGTACCGCGGTCCCTGGCCACCACTGGCCGGGATGTATCCGTTGATGACACGTTCGGGTGCTTTGGCGCGCCCCTGATTCGCAAGGTCGGCGATGTCGGCGGCAAGGGAGATGTCGAGTCGGTCAAGGGCCATGGCGCTGTCTAGAGTACTACCGGTTGGCACCACTGCCTTAGAACGCCTCGTCCCACGGCACAGACAATCGAATCGCACACCGGATGATACCGGCCATGCTGTAGGTCTGGACGAAGTTGCCCCATTGTTCTCCGGTGCGCGGGTCGACATGTTCGGCCAGCAGGCCGAGCGGCGTGCGCAGGGCCAGGACCCGTTCGAACAGCATCCGCGCCTCCTCGCGCCGGCCGACGGTGGCGAGGGCGTCGATGTACCAGAATGTGCAGGCGAGGAACGCGTTGTCGGGCGCCCCGAAATCGTCCGCGTCGATGTAGCGGAAGACGAACGATTCCCGCATGAGTGCGTTACCGATGGCCGTGACCGTGCCGGCAAACCTCGGGTCGTCGGCCCGCAGGAAGCCGAGGTCGGCCAGCCGGAGCAGGCTCGCGTCCAGCGCCTGGCCGCCCATGGTTGACGCAAAACTGCCGAGCGTCGCGTTCCAGGCGTTGTCGCAGATGAACTGGTGGATGCGCGCGGCCTCGCGGCGCCAGACCTCGGCCCGGTCGGGCAGGCCGAGCCTCGCGGCAATGCGCGACAGGCGATCACACGCCGCCCAGCACATCACACTCGAAAACGTGTGCACGTGCGCGCGGCCGCGCAGCTCCCATAGTCCGGCATCGGGCTGATCGAAGACCGTCGCCGCGAGTGTGCCCAGCGCTTCGAGGCGGCGAAAGAGGGATTCGTCCCCGCGGCGCACCATGCGCCGATCGAAAAAGATGTGGGTCGCGGTGAGAATCGCCGATCCGTACACGTCATGTTGCGTCTGCAGATGCGCCTGGTTGCCGACGCGGACAGGGCCCATGCCGCGATATCCTGGCAGGGAATCGACGTCCCGCTCTTCGAGCGCCGCGCGGCCGTTGATGCCGTAGACGGGCTGCAGCACCCGGCCCTCGCTGGCGGCCACGACATTGAGGACGTAGCCCAGATACCGCTCCATGGTGCGCGTGGCGCCCAGCCGGTTCAACGCGTCCACAACAAAATAGCCGTCCCGCAGCCAGCAGTAGCGATAGTCCCAGTTGCGATGGGTGCCTGCGGCTTCGGGAATCGAGGTCGTCATCGCCGCGACGATGGCGCCCGTGTCTTCGCACGCGTTCAGCTTGAGTGTGATGGCCGACCGGATCACCGCATCCTGCCACTCGAACGGGATGTTGAGGTACCGGACCCACTCGCGCCAGTAGGCGACCGTCTCTTCACAGAAGTGGCGGCCGAGGTCCCCGATATTGGCGGCCACCGTTTCATCGGGTCCCAGCATCAGGGTGACGGTGTCATTCAGGAAGAAGACGCTTCCGTCACGGACGGCCGTGATGGAGGCATCAGTCGTCAACCGGAGCGTCAGGTCTCCGCACTGATAACGGATGTGGTTGCTGCCCGACACTGCCGCAGCAGGCCGCGCGCCATAGTGTTCAGCAGGCTGCAGGCGAATGCGGATGCGGGGGCTCCCCGCGATGCGCCGAATCTGCCGCACCAGCAGCATGGGACTGAACACCCGCCCGTGCTGGTTGAACCTGGGCATCACGTCGGTAATCTCGATCGCCCCTCCATCGCGGTCGATCAGGCGCGTGACCAGCACCGGGGTGTTGACCAGATACTCCTGTTCGGATCGAACCATGTCCGACAACTCGATGCCGAAGTGGGCCGCGGCAGCCGGGTCCGGCGGCGTCTGCAGCAGACTGCAAAACACCGGGTCTCCGTCGAACCCCGGAACGCAGGACCACACAATGTCAGCGGTCGGCGTGATGAGGGCGCTCGTGGCGCCATTGCCGATAAGCGCGAGATCGAGGGAGGTCAATGGGGTCATCTCCTGGGCTTGGTGATCGTGCGTTGTGGCACCGGTGTGCCGGACGTCAGCCACGTGAGGACGGATCGCACATCGGGCAGGCGCCATCGAGCCCTGGTGCGCCCGGCTCCCACCTTGATCGCGTAGCCACCAAGCTGGTTCACCATCGCGAATCCGTATTCATCGGTCACATCGTCGCCGATGAAAAGAGGGGATCGGCCCAGGAACGGTGCCTCGAGCATGAACGACGCAATCGCCGCCCCTTTGTCCCTGCCGGCCGGCGCCAGTTCCACCACCCGCTTGCCGTGTTGCAGGCAGTACTGGTCGCCCAGAGCCACCCGCAACTTCCGCATGACGCGATGCGCATAACCTGCCAGCTGCGGCACGCGCCGATAGTGCAAGGCGATCGACAGGCCCTTGTCTTCGACGAGCAGGCCCGGGTGGCGAGTGACGATGCCGACAAGGACGTGCCTGGCACCGTCGAGTGCGCGCACCGGCCCAGGGTGCCGCGTCACCTGGCCGTTCGCGGCGCGGCGCTCAAGGCCGTGTTGTCCCGCCACGGGAAGCTGGCGGTCGGGAAACAGGCGGTCGATACTCTCGATCGATCGTCCCGTAATCAACGCGAGGGCGCCGTCCGACGATTGATACAGCGCCTCGACCAGGCCGGGGAGGGAGCGGTCCAGCCTGACCCGGGAAGGCGCCTCGGCGAAGTCCACGAGTGTGCCGTCCACGTCGAGGAAGTACGCGCATCCGGTAAGCGGCAGTCGAATCATGGTCCCCCGACCGCCGGCTGCGATTCGCGGGAGCTGTCGCCGGTCATCAGCCGGTCCAGCAGGCGGCTGCGCCGGCGCATGCGGGCCGCGTCGATCAGCATGCGTCCGGCCCAGCGGAACACGTTGAATTCACCAATAAGGCCGCGCATGAGTCGCATGCGGGCGCGTTGTTCGCGATCAGGCATTTCAAGCGCGGCGTGTAATGCCGACGCACATTCGTCCGCGTCGTACGGGTTGACGATGATCGCCTCGGCGAGTTCCCGCGCCGCACCGGCGAACTGACTCAGCACCAGCACGCCCCGCTCGTCGTCACGCGCGGCGACGAACTCCTTGGCGACAAGATTCATCCCGTCGTGAAGGCTGCTGACAAAGCAGAGCTCGGCCGCGCGGTAATACTCGTACACACTCGCGGCCTCGTGATGTTCACTGAGCAGGATCAGGGCCGGATGCGGCGCCAGGGCAAACCGACGGTTGATGCGGTCCACCAACGCACGGACGCGCATCTGGTAGGCGTCGTACTCCTCGATGCCGGCGCGCGTGGGGGCTGCAATCTGGACGAAGGTGAACCGGCCCACCCATTCCGGATGCAGGTCGAACAAACGCTCGACCGCCCGCAGGCGTTCTTCGATCCCCTTCGTGTAGTCAAAGCGATCGACGCCGATGCCCAGCGCGTGATCGGCCGGCAGGCCGTGCCGGTTTCGTACCTTCGCGCGGCACTCCTCGACCGTGGTGTCGACCAAGCCCGTCGACAGAGGCCACTCGATCGAAATGGGGTAGCGCTTGACCGACGTCAGCTCGCGCCGGTACGAGACGCTGAACGTCTCCCGATCCACCCGGGCCTCCAGCTGCCGATCCACCGTATCCACAAAGTTGTTGCAGTGGAACTGTGTGTGGAAGCCGAGGATGCTGCTGCCGAGCAGGCCGTCGAGCAGCTGTTCGCGCCACGGGCAAATCGCGAACGCCTCCGGGTTCGGCCAGGGGATGTGCCAGAAGGTGATGATGGTGGCGTTGGGGAGCGCTTCGCGGATCATCCGCGGTGCCAGCGCGAAGTGATAATCCTGCACCAGGATGATCGGGTCGTTCGAGACGGATTCCTCGACGACCGCCCGCGCGAATTTCCGATTTACCCGGACGTAATGCTCCCAGTCCGTGGTGCGAAACGTCGGCCGGACGTGCGCGATGTGGCAGAGCGGCCAGAGGCCCTCGTTGGCGAACCCGTAGTAGTACCCGGCTTCCTCTTCTTCGGTGAGCCACACCCGGCGCAGCCGGTAACTGGGGTGGTCCGGCGGTACTGCGATGCGATGGTGGCGATCGACCACATCTCGATCGGCCGATCCGCTCCCATGCGCAATCCAGGTGCCCGAACAGGTCCGCATGATCGGTTCCAGGGCCGTGACCAGGCCGCTCGCCGGCTGCCGCACGTCAATGCTGCCGTCGTCCCTGCGGATGTGGATGTAGGGTTCCCGATTGGAGAGGACGATGACCTGTTGGCCCCGCAGCTCCTGGCCGAGCACCGTCCGGAGCGCGTCGGGCGACCACGCGAATCGGTCTTCGTCGGCGGGCCGGCGCTCGGATTCAATGTCGCGAATCAGTTCACGCAGGTCCCGGGCGAGTGGCCTGAATTCCGGGATGTCCGGTTGATTCACCGGGCGCAGCAGTCCTTCGCCGCGCAGGAGGGCGCGCATTCCCTGCACCCAGCCACGCCAGCTGAGCTGGGCGATGATCACAGTCAGCAACGAGACGGTGACACCGAGGCCGACGAACAGGTAGAAGAGATACAGCCGCGTTTCCTGGCTGCGACGCGCCATGAAACTCATGTCATGGATGAGCACCAGGGTGCCGTCAAGCGCCTCGGGCGATTCAAGCGCGTGCACCGAGACCAGTAACGGCCCCTGCGGGCTTTCGACAATGTGGCCGTCAGTGTTTGAAAACGCCACGAGGTCCGCGCAGCGTCCGGGCAGGGGCAGCGTGCCGGCGGCAATCGGGCTCGCCTCGATGGACGGACAGTACGCCACCCCGTAAACCCGCTCGTCGAGGGCGATGCGCGTGAGCACCTGGCGGATGCCGGCCTCGTCGCCGGCGCGGAACAGGTTCTGCACCGGGTCCTGCACGGTGCTGGCGATCAGGCTCGCGCGAATCTCGATGTCCCTCACGAACCAGCGCACCGTCAGGTTGTCGACAAGGGGCAGCACGGCGTACGCAAAGGCCGCAAGCACCAACAGCAGGGGAACGATGAATCGCAGTGACAGGCGCATGGGTACTGACTCGCGCCGATCCAGTGACCGACCTTTCGACCCTACCACACTGGGGTGGGGTACCTCCAGCCGACGTCGGTGAGCTCGAATTGCCGCGCTTGACGCACTCCGAAGCAGGGAGGTCGACAAATGCGAGCAGTGTCTATCGGCGTGATGATGGTGGGGCTGCTGGTCACGGGCAGCGCGGCGAGCGCGCAGCACCCGGCGCCGCCGGTGGGACAAAAGGTGTGGATCACCATGGCCGATGCGTCCGTGCATCACGGCACGGTCGCACAGGTGAATGCCGAGGCCGTGACCGTGGTGTCCGACGGCGCCTCGATGGCGCTCGCAACGAAGGACGTGCGCAGGATCGAGGTGCCTGACCGCGTCGGCGACGGCGTCGCCAGGGGCGCCATCGGACTCGCCATCGTGGGTGGCCTGGGAACTGGGCTGATGGGCGCTGCCGTCTGCGAATTCGGCTGCCTGTCCTACGCTGCGCAGATGGGGCTCTTCGGCGCGGTGACGGGCGGCGCTGCCGGTGCCATCATCGGCGGACTGCTCGACGCGGCGAATCCTGGACGGGACGTCCTCTTCGACCGCGCCAGCCTGACCATTGCCCCCGTCGTCGCCCGGCGGTCCCGATCGGTGTCCGTCCGGATCAGTTGGTAACAGCGGGCCTGCCGTTACAAGTCTCGGATCGGGCGACGAATCCTGACATCTGCCCGGCCTTCGTTTCCTTGCCTGAGAGGGACTTGTCGCTGCGGGAGCGTGTTCCCCTGGGGCGGCGCGATGCTTGCCTAGGTTGTGGACGGCCCGCAAGACATGTCCACCCATGAGACGCTGATTCGCTACTGGTATACACGGCTCCCGAGGGGACTCGCGCCGTTTGCTCCCCGGGTCGCCACCGCCCTGGGTGACGGCGGCTGGACGACGGTCTGGGTCCGGGTCGCCGCCTGGGCGCCCGTGATTGTGTTCGGTGTCGGGCTGTTCGTGCCGCGCACCTGGCCCGGCACGCAGGTCGTCTACACAGAGTCTCCACTCTTCATCGGGATGGCCGTCGCCCTGAGCATCCTCAGCGGCACGTGGGGCGTCGCGCTCCTGCTGGCGAATGGGCTGCGCGAGGTACTGAGTCACGACATGGCCAGCAACCTCAGCGCCGTCCTTCACGTTGGCACAGGACAACTCGTCGTGTGGCTACTCCTGAGCGTGCTCGTCGTGATGTTGCCGCAATTCGCCCACCTGCTCACCGAGGCCGGCGTCGTGCGCATGCCTTTTCTGCGGAACTCCGACGTGCGCGCGGTGTGCCGGGCGCTGCTGCTGGCCACGATCTACCCCTGCCTCGTGCTGCTGTGGTGTCAGGCGGTGACGGTTCTCGTCCGGCCGGTCTTCACGTGGTCGGGGAGCAGTCCGTCGATCGAGGCCGTCTCGACGGTCGGGGCGTGGTGGCCGTGGATCGCGGCCGCGGCCGCAGGCGCCGCGATCGTGCGAGTGATCCTGGAGGGCATCGTGGCGCCGCGCATGCGGCTGGCCCCGCAAGCCGCGGCGCTGACGCGCGAACGCGAGGCATCGGCGCGCCGACCGGGCAGTGCGTTGGACGAAATGCCGGAGTCCCTGCGGCTTGCCATGGCCGCCGCCGGGATGATGATCCTGCTGGCTGGCATGTTCGAGCGCGTTGAGGACGTGTTGGCTGCGGGGCTGGGCATCTGGCTCATTGCGATGCTCGCGCGTGGACTGGGCGCCGGCTGGTTGACCGGTGGCTGGGCCTTCGGAATCGGCCGGATACCGGGTACCGTCCGAGTGGTGATCGCCCTCGGCTTCGGTTACCTGCTGACCGATCGCGTGCTGGCGCTCGGATGGAGCGGGACAGAACTGCGCGCGGTGATGATCGGCACACTCGTGACGATCACGTTGTTCTTCGTGTTGTTCCCGGCGTCGGACATACGGCCGGTGCGTCCTCCCGTCACGAGAGGTCCGCGATGAGTGCCTGGTCACTCGTCGATCCGGCGGCGCTCGCTGCCATCTCGGTGGCTGTGATGGTTGTCCTCGCCAATCCGGGCTGTCTCGGCCTTCACGTCTACGACGAATTGCTCGCGGACGTACTCGACCGCAGGCGCGCGAATGGATGGGATGTGGAAGTGTCGGAGCCTGCCGTGCCGGTCGCGGTGCCGGACGCGACACCGGACGCGCCGGACTCGACCGTCGGCGAAACCGATGGGCGGCTCGAAGCGGCGGTCCGCGACGCAGCGCTCAGGGCCGAGAGCGACATCGCGCGGGTCCGACAGGAGGCCGAGCTGACATTGGCACACGCACTGGAGCAGGCGCGTGTCGAAGCGGAGCGAGACCGTGCCGCCGCCGTTCGCGAAGTCCAGGCGGCTGCCGCCGCCGAACTGGCGCGCGTGAAGCAGGAGGCGGAGGCTCGGAGCGAGATCGCGGCCGCTGCCGAGGACAGGATCGCGGACGTCAGGAAAGAAGCCGCGGCGGCGCTGGAACAGGCGCGTGCCGATGCCGCCGCCGAACTAGCGCGCGTGAAGCAGCAGGCCGAGCAAACGCTGGTCACCACGCTTCAGGAGGCCCGGAGCGAGATCTCAGCCGCGGCACGGAAGGCGGCCGAACTCAGACACGCACAGGCGCTGGACCAGGTGCGTGGCGAAGCCGCCGCCGAACTGGCGCGCGTGAAGCAGGAGGCGGAGCGAACGCTGGCCGCCAAACTTCAGGAGGCTCGGAACGAAATCACGGCCGCTGCCGAGGGCAGGATCGCGGACGTCCGAAGAGAAGCGGAGGCGACGCTGGAACAGGCGCGCGCTGACGCCGATCGCGAGCGTGCCGCCGCCGTTCGCGAAGCCCAAGCGGCTGCCGCCGCCGAACTTGCCCGCGTGAAGCAGGA
>CAZLJG010000082.1:0-11471 GCA_964559545.1 uncultured Solibacteraceae bacterium
CTGCGGCCCCCGGTCTATGTGGACACCCTCACAGGATGGTCAGATCGCGAGCGACATCCCGATGTGCCTGATCGCTCGTGGCGGTGGATGGGCGCCGAGGCCACCTGGACGATCGTGAATACCGGGCGCGACGCGATTCGCGCACAACTGACAGCCGAGCTGTGGGCCTTCCATCACGCGCGGGGGATCGTCGTGGCGCTGGATTCGAACGATGTCGAGGTGTTGCAGGTCGCGACCACCGGACGCGGCCATGTGCTGCGGCCGTTCGTGTTGTCGCCAGGCACACACACACTCACGTTCCGCGCATCGGCACCTCCGGATCGGCCTGCTGCTCTTGGCCTGGGTGATGACCAACGCGCGCTCTCGATCGCGCTCGGCCTGTGGCACTGGACGTCGGTGAAAGAAGGCATCTGATGGCGTTGCGGGCGTATGAGCAGTTCTGGGCACACGTGGGCCGGCACTTTCCTGATCTGGGTGGAGCAGCATCCACGCGTTTGTACGCTGCGAATGAACAGCGCCTGTTCGAGGAGCACTTTCCGCCCCTCGATGGCCTGTCGATTCTCAAGACCGACTTGTGGGATGAAGCGCGCAACACGCGCATCCTCGCCTGGGCCGCCGCGCGTGGTGCCCGGGCATTCGGGATCGACATCGCAGCCCCAACGGTAGCGCTCGCACGCACGGCCTTCCCGATGGGCGCCGATGGACACCCGACGCTCGGAGGCGTCGTTGGTGACGTGCGGGCCATTCCGTTTGCGACAGAGTGCGTGGACGCGGTGTATTCGATGGGCACGGTCGAACACTTCGAGGAAACCGACCGGGCGCTCGAGGAGATCTTCCGAATCGTGAAACCCGGCGGCCACGCGATCATCGGCGTCCCGAACCGCCACGATCCGTTTCTGCGCCCCGTGCTCTCCGCCGCCATGCAGGCGGTGGGCCTCTATGCCTACGGCGCCGAGAAATCCTACTCACGCAGGACATTCCGCCGAATGCTCGAGCGGACAGGGTTCGTGGTGGAAGCGGAAACAGCCATCCTGTTCATCCCCGGCTGGCTTCGAATGCTGGACCTTGCCTGCCACACGTGGTGCCGGCCCCTGTCGTTCCTCACCGCCGGCCTGGTCCGCCCCTTCGTATGGCTCGACGCCCACGTCCCGGCCGTCCGCCGCCACGGTTATCTGCTCGCCACCGCCGTTCGCAAGCCGGTGTGCAATACGACACAGACGACGCCGTCAGTTGAGCCCTAGGATGCCGTGATGTTGTCCACAATCCTGATTATTCTCGTCATCCTCTGGCTGCTCGGCACACTGACGGCCAACACCATGGGTGGATTAATCCACATTTTGCTGGTGATTGCGATCATCGTGGTGCTGCTGCGCGTGATTCAGGGCAAGAATCCATTTCGTGGCTAAGCGCCGTACCCGTGCCACAATGCGTCGAGGACGCACTGTGGCCGCGAAAATATCGAAAAAGGTCGCCGCACCTGCGGCGTTGCCGCCGTTTGACGTGGAAGCCACGCTGGCCGCCACCGGGGGCGTCCTGAAGACGCGTTCGTACCGCAAGGGGCAGGTCGTCTACGCTCAGGGCGACAAAGCCGAAGACGTGCGATACGTCCAGAGGGGCACCGTCAAACTCTCCGTGTTGTCGCGCATCGGCAAAGAAGCTGTAGTCGCGATGCTTACCCCGGGTGACTTCTTCGGGGAAGGCGTCCTCGCCGGCCAGGATCGGCGTATCGGGACCGCCACCGCGGTTTCCGCCAGCACGGTCATGACCCTGAGCAAGGATGCGATCACCACGCTCCTCCGCGACGAACCAACGTTTGCCGATCGGTTCCTGTCGCACATGCTGACCCGGAACATCCGCATCGAAGCCGATCTGGTTGATCAGCTGTTCAACTCGAGCGAAAAGCGGTTGGCGCGCACGCTGCTGCTCCTCGCGCGGTACGGACAGGTGAATCCCCAGCGGAACATCCCGAAGATTTCGCAGGAAACGCTGGCGGAGATGATCGGCACCACCCGGTCGCGCGTGAACTTCTTCATGAACAAGTTCCGCAAACTGGGCCTGATTGAGTACAACGGCTCCCTCAAGGTGAACAGTTCCCTGTTGAGCGTCGTCCTCCACGACTGACGACCAGTCCAGGCGTGTCCTGAACGGTACAGCTGCCCTCGGCAAAACCCGTCAGGATGGCGGGTATGTCCACGTCTATCATTCGAAACACGCGCATCGCCTGTGTGGCGAGCGCCCTCTTCCTTACGGCCCTGCAGGCGATCGCATCCGCGCAACAGCCGCCCGTCATCGAGACGCGTCCGGCCACGGTGTCCGTCAGCGGCGATACCGGTCTCTGGTTTCTTCCCACCGCGGAGATCCTGCCCGCCGGCAAGATCTCGGTGAGTCTGTTCCGCGCCAACGCCGACTTCGGCCAGGGCTACACAGACGTCTCCAACTTCCCCATCTCGCTCGCATTCGGTCTGGCCAATCGTGCCGAAGTGTTCGGCAGCTGGACGGCCGTCACCAGGATTGACCGCGATACGCGGCCCCTCTTCGGTGCGGCGGAAGCCGGCGCGGGCGCCGGCATCGTCAACGAGTACCCCAGGGTCCGCCAGCAGTGGTCGGGCAACATGCGGGGCGACCTGCGCGTCGGCGTGAAAGTGAACCTGCTGTCACAGGCCGACAATGCCCCGTTGGCGTTGGCCGTGCGCGGCACCATCAAGGCGCCGATCGGGGATGACGCGAAGGGCGCATCCACCGGCAAGATGGACTACACGGCGGACCTGATCGCCAGCACCGAAGCCGGCGCATCGGAGCTGACCGCATCGCTCGGGCTCATCATGCGCGGCGACCCGGACGGATTTGATCTCACCAACGGCATTCGCTGGGGTCTCGGCGCCTCGTTCTTCTCACGGACGGCGCTGCGCCTGACGGCGGAACTCCACGGTGAACGCTACATGCGCGACACCATCACCGCGCCGCCCGCCTTCTTCGCGGACGACCTGTCGCTGGCCCCCATCACGACCAACCTGAAGAATCCGCTGTATGCGGCGCTGGGCCTGACGTGGCAGGCACCGACCGGCTTTTTCGTCGGCGGCGGCTTGAACTTCTCCAGTGCGGTGGATAAACGCCTCAACGAAACCTCCGGCTTCCGGGATCGTCTCGGCATTCAGGTGCGCATCGGCTACCACCCCGGCGTGCGCAAGTACGTGGTGCCCGCGCCCGTGCCGGCCCCCGTCGTGATCGCACCGGTCGAGACGCCCGCGCCCACACCCGTCGTGGCACCAACGCCCGAACCTGCGCCGCCCGTGCGCCCGGCCGAGCCCGTGCAGGCCCCGCAGCCCGCGCCGGTCAAGGCGTACGTCTTTGAAGACGTCCACTTCGACTTCGACAAGAACATGCTGCGCCAGGACGCACTGGTCGTGCTCGACGACGCGATTACCGCGCTCAAAGCGGAGCCGGGTCTGCGCCTGCGCATCGAAGGCCACACGTGCAACATCGGCACGGCGGAATACAACCTGGCCCTCGCGGAACGCCGCGCCCAGGCCGTGCGTGACTACCTCACCTCACGTGGAGTGGACGGAAGCCGCCTGAGCATCGTGAGCTACGGCGAAGAGCGCCCGGCCCACGACAACGAACGTGAAGAAACGCGCCGCCTGAATCGCCGGGCTGCCCTCGTCGTGAGTGTGGTGCGCTAATGGGACGCCTTCACACGCGCCATTCGCTGCCCCTCGCGTCGCTGCTCGTCGCACTCGTGGTCACCGCAGGCCTCAGTGCGCAGACGGCGATGTCCACCGCCACCATCGGCTCGGTGCGCTTCACCCAGACGGTCGCCGCCGACGGCAAGTCGCTGCCGGCCGGCACCTACCAGGTCCGCCTGACGACCGAGGCTCCGGCCCCGGTCGTCGGGCAGACACCCACCGCCGCCCGCTGGGTCGAGTTCCTCCAGGGCACGAAGGTCGTGGGTCGCGAAGTCGCCACGGTCGTCTCGGCTGACGACATGCGCACGATGGCGAAGATGCCCCGCCGGGGCGGCGCCGTCCGTCTGCAGCTCCTGAAGGGTGGCGATTACCTCCGCGTGTGGATTCTCCACGGCGGTCAGCACATCCTCATTCACCTTCCGGTGTCCAAATAATGGAGTTTCTGATGCCCAGACTCACACACAGATACGCACTCGTCGCGGTGACACTCGCGCTCGGCGCGAGCATCGCGTGTGGATCGTCCGACCCGAAACTGGAAATCGAGGCCGTGCCCGTCGGGGCTGAGGTCGCGGTGGTGCGGGAAGACGGCGGCGTCGTGCAAGGCACGTTGTCCGAACGCTCAACAGAGGCAGTCAAGGTGGACGGCGAACTGGGTGTGCGGACGGTGCCGCGCAAACAGATCGCTGAAGTCCAGCTGATCGACCGCACTGCGCCGGTGCCGGCCCCGCTGCCGGCGCGCGCGAAGTGGTTCGAATACACGCTGCCGGCCGGGACCAAGCTCACCGTCCGGCTCGATACTGCGGTCAATTCAAAGTCCAGCCGCGTGGAAGACCGCGTTGAGGCCACACTCACTGAAGCGCTGACCCAGGGCGACGACACCGTCGTGCCGGTCGGCAGCCTGCTCAAAGGTGACGTCACGGCCGTGGAAGCGGCCGGCAAGGTGAAAGGCCGCGCCAGTCTGGCTATGCGCTTCCGCAGCCTCGCGGTTACCGGCCACGACTCCCCGTACGACGTGGTCGTTGGCATGAGCCAGCTCGCACCGGCCACCAAGAGTGAGGATTACGCGAAGATCGGGATTCCCACGGCCGTTGGCGGCATCATCGGCGGCATTCTGGGTGGGAAGAAGGGCGCGCTGACCGGTATCGTGATCGGCGGCGGCGCGGGCACGGCGGTGGTCTTGACCACGGCCGGCGATGAAATCGACCTGCCCGCAGGAACGATTCTGACGATGACGCTCGACCAGCCGGTTGAGATTCGCGTCCCCATCATCAAGCGATAACGAACCCGTCGCCGGATCCGAGAGGATCCGGCGACGGCAAGATGGAGCCCAGGGGCTTCAGCCCCTGGGACAGACGCAAGGGCTAAAGCCCTTGCGCTCCTTCCTTAGTCAACCACGAGGATCACAATAATCAGGATCAGCAACAACGTCGTGGTCGAGATGACCAACGTGTTGGCGCCGCCCGCGAGCGTCGTGTTGACGGTGCGCGCGGCGGTCGCCGCTTCCGCCAGGTCGGCACTGGTCATCGTGGCCACGGCCGCCTCGGCGCGCGTGACCGTCAGGCCGAGCTTGCCCGCGACGTCCTGGACCTGTGTGTGCTGGAACACGTCGCGGATCGCCGCGCGATTCGCCGCGTCAACCGCCACCTGCGTGGTGACCGCCTGACGGAGCGCGGCCGCATCCACCACGTGGCGCTGCTGCGCAAACGCACTGGTCGAGAACACTAGAGACGCCACCGTCAGCACGGCAGCCGTAAGTCGAATTCGCATCAAACACCTCATAGATAGACCGCTGGCACTCGAGCCATTGGGTGCCTTCAGCGTAGCGATCGGCTCTCGGAGACGCTGTCTCTTTGTGCACACCTCAATCAGGCCAGAGGCGGCCCCACGAAAACGAGGCGCGCCATCCACCGCTGCGAAGTCCTCGGGCCACATCGAGACGAACGCCACCTGGGGCCCCCGGACCGCGCACGGCGAGTCCCACGCCAGCGTCCACTTCCAGCCGCGAAGCGGACGGCCCGCGCCACGCCTGCGCCAGGTCCACAAAGGCGGCGACGCCGAAGACGTTGGACCACCAGCGACCGACAGGCCGGCTGTGTTCCAGCGTGGACGCCGCCACGACACGTCCGAACACCGTCCCCGACAGAACGTGGTCAGTGATCAGTTGATGCGCACGAAGACGGCCGCCCCTCGCCTCCCCCGTCCCCGCACCCGCCCAGAGCGCACGCGGCGCGGCGTCAGTGGCCGCATCGAGCGACGTCCACAGATGCCAGGCGGCCCGGTCGCTGTCCGTCGCTGACCGAAGCGCAAGCGTCAGGCGACCCGTCTCGAACGTGCGCCCCGCATCGCGTGGACGCCACGCGGCCAGTTGCGTACCGACCGCAACGTGATCCCCGGCGAGACGCACATCCACACCGGCATCTGCGGACACGTACCCGCGCCCATCAAAACGATCGAGCGCAAGCCCCCCCTGCCACCACAGACGATGTGAACCCCAGTCTGACCATGACAACGCCACGCGCCTTCGGGATTCGCGTGCAGCCCCGGCATACGTCTGATGTTCCCCGAATGCATCAAGCGTGACGATGCCTGGAGCCCCGAACGGCGCGGGCGCGGCGAGGGTCGCGGCGAGTCGTGGCCGGGGCGTGGACCATCGCCACACCACACGAAGGACTTCTGCCCGTCGAAACGCACCGGCGACCTCGACATCCACCGTATCAACCACGGCCGCGCGGGCGGCAATGCGTCCGAGAGGTAACCACCCCACGGGCGCCACTGGCCGTTCAACCACCGCGACATCCACCGATGCGAGCCCCTCCGCATGCGGCACGACCGTCACACGCGCCGCCGCGACCACCGGCAACGCACGCACGCGGCGTTCGGCACGACCGAACCGCTCTGGCGTCAGCAGTTCCCGCGGCTGCAGTCCAGTAGCGCCCACCACGATTGGATGCGGCGTGCGCACCAACCCTTGCGCGGTAATCGCGTCCACTCGAGGTTCTCCGAGCGGCCCCCACGCGGCCAGGGCTCCGGGCGTATCACCGGCGAGGAATCGACTCGTTCCCAACAACTGACGCGCGTAGGCGTCATCGGGCGCGAGTGCGACGGCTCTGGCGGCCAGGGCCGCGGCATCCGTCCACCGCGATTGCGTGAACCGCCACCCCGCCAGTTCGCGCCAGGCCGAGGCTTCTGCAGGACACACGACGGTCGCCGACACCAGCGCCCGCTCGGCATCCGCCGCAGAGCCCGTGTGCGCCACCGTGACCGCCTGTGCTACGAGTTGTGCACAAGCGGAGCCCTCAACGCTCGACACGATCGCGGCAGGCCGCGTGGCCTCGGTGGCAGCCACCGGGAGAATTCGCAGGGCCCAGCGATCCGACACCGCCCACGCGCGATCGAACTCGGCCCACGTGGACACGATGAACGGCGCGCGCGCCGGATCGTGCACGACGACCTCGCCGGCGGTCAGCGCGACGATGACGACGTAGTGGAAGGTGCGGGGCGACACTTCGATCAGCGCGATGACCGGCCGCCCCTGATCAAGCTCCTGCTGCAGCCGCTGACGTGGTTCATCGTCGGAGACAGCGAGCACGTCCGCACGCCATTGCCGCGCGCGCACGGCATCGGCGAGGACGTTGGCGGGAATGCCGCCCTCCCGCTCGACGACAAGTGACGCAAAGTCCTGCGGGAAGACGTCACGGGCACCCCAATACCGGAGCACCATGGCTACGGCCGCTCCCCCACACAGGGCCGGCGTCTGCGTGACGTAGGGCACATCGAGGAGGGCCCGCGACTGCCCCGCCGCCACACCGGTGATGCCGGCGAGGAGAGCGGTGACGAGCGCGGTGATGCCCCGCCAGTGCCTCATGTCGTTATCGTCGCACAGCGACCAGCGTCGGGCCGGAGAGCGACGCGGAGATGCGGTCTTCCATCTGCGACGGGAACGCCGGCGCGGGTCCGACGAACTCGTGTTTGTAGATGTCGCGCATCAGCGCTTCAAACACCGGCATCGCGACCCGACCACCTGTCTCCCGCGGGCCCAGCGTCCGGTTGTCGTCAAAGCCGATGCGGACGGCCACCGTGACGCCGTCAGGTCCGTACGTGGAGCCGACAAAGATCGCGTCCCTGAATCCATTTGTCGTGCCGGTCTTGCCCATCACCGCGATGGGGAATCGGCTCGACGCCAACGCATGGGCCGTCCCCGTTGGGATGCGGACCACGCCACGCAGCGCTTCCTGGATCAACGCCATCGCACGGTCGGCGACGACAACCGGGGCGGGTGGTGGCGCCGTGGGCGCAATCTCATCCCCGGCTTTCGTCACCACTCGGCGCACGATGAACGGTGGCGCCAGAATGCCGGAGGCGAGCGTGCGGTACGCGGTCGCCAATTCGAGCAGGTGCATTTCTGATGCGCCCAGCGCCGTCGAGGCGTAGGGCTTCAGTTCGGTTTCCACCCCGACGCTGCGTGCCGCGCGCCGAACCCGCTCGATTCCGATCTGCTGCGCCATCCAGACCGCGACCGTATTTCGCGACTCGGCAAAGGCCGTGCGCAACGGCATCCAGCCCTTGAACTGGCCGTCATAGTTGGCAATAGCTTTCCAGGCGCCAGCCTTTCCATCAGGCACGCTGATCGGCGCGTCGGGCACCAGGCTGTCGAGCGTGAACTCGCCCTGGCGAAACGCCGCCAGGTACACGATCGGTTTCATCGCGGATCCCGGCTGGCGCCGCGCCTCGCGCACGCGATTGAAGTCGCTGTAGGCCGTCTCACGCCCGAGATAGACCTGCCGTCCGCCGGTCTCCGCGAGCACGGCACCATCACGGTTCTGGAGCACGACCACGGCGCCCTGCACGAGTCCCACGGCCCCCGGGTGCCGGGCTTCGTAGAGCCGCAACCCCTGTTCGAGCGCGTCGGCGGCCGCCGCCTGCACGCGCGCGTCCACGGTGGTGTGCACCTCCACACGTCCCAACGAGAGGTCCTCCACCGAGCGGCCCTCGTAGCGCTGCGCGAAGTCTTCGAGCACGTGTTGCACCACCGCCGATGCATAGTGCGGCGCTGGGCGGGGGCCTCCGGCGGCGGCGGCAGGCAGCGGTCGCGCCTGCGCCACCCCATGCGCCTCGTCAGACAGTGCGCCTGTCTCGACCATCAGCGCCAGAATCTGATCGCGGCGACGACGCACCGCCTCCGCGTTCCCGAGCGTCGGCGCGTAGTCACGCGGCGCCTTCATGATCCCGGCGAGTGTCGCCGCCACGTCCGCATCCGCCATCGTCAGCGTCGTGACGGGCCGGCCGAAGTAGTACTCCGAGGCGCGGGCGAACCCGTGCTGCCCGCGGCCCATGTAGACAAAACTCACGTACCGCGCGAGGAGTTCCTCCTTCGCGCGCCGACGGGACCCGAACCGCTCGACCATCTCCTGCTCGAGCCAGATGGACAGGCGAATTTCTTCACCCTTGCGGACCAGACGATTGACGCTCGGTGCGCCAAGGACCCACGAGGCCACGTGCGCCAACACGCCGTTGCTTTGCACCACGACTCCGCGCTCCCCGGCCGTCTGCTCGGTGAGAAAGACGCCGCGCACGAGTTGTTGGGTGATCGTCGACCCGCCCTGCGGAAATCCCCAGCCCCGGCCCACGCGGCCTTTGCTGGCCACCCGGATCAGGCTGAGATAGTCGAGGCCCCGGTGCGTATAGAACCGTTTGTCTTCAGCCGCGAGCACCGCCGCCTGCACGATCCGCGGGATGTCGACATACGGAGTGAGCGACCGCCGTTCGCCGAATTCCATCAGTGCGGCGCCGTGGCGATCGACGATCGGTCCGACGGTGGGAAGGTCGAACTGCATGAACGGCTCGAGATCCGGCACACGCGTGCGGTCGAGGAACACGCCGTGCACCAGACTGAGCACCAGCGACGCGAGGAGGAACACCGCCCCCACGCCGGCCGCATCGCGCCACTGGGCGGCGGTCAGCCCATGCGCGAACTGCCGTAGTGGAGTCATCGCCGGCGCTGGGACGGGTGTTTGAGTGGAGGAATGGTGCCGGCCGGCGGCGGCGCGATGGGCTGTGTCGCCGGTGCGGCCTTGGTCTTGGGCGTCATGCTCCCACGCTACGCGTGTCGCGCGCAGACCGGTGTTCCAAACAGCACAGGCGAATGACGGAGCAAGCAGAAACGAAAAGGGCCGCAACCAGTGGCTGCGGCCCTTTGAAGATTTGGTTGCGGGGGCAGGATTTGAACCTGCGACCTTTGGGTTATGAGCCCAACGAGCTACCGGACTGCTCCACCCCGCGACGAGGAATCCCTATTCTAGTCCGAATCGCCCGGATCCCGCAACGTCGGCACGCCGACCCTAGATCTTCGGCAGCGTGACGCCGACCTGCTTCTGATACTTGCCCTTCTTGTCGGCGTAGGACCGTTCACACGGCTCGTCGCTCTGGAAGAACAGCACCTGGGCCAGGCCTTCGTTCGCATAAATCTTGGCCGGCAGCGGCGTCGTGTTCGAGATCTCGAGTGTGACGTAGCCTTCCCACTCCGGTTCGAAAGGCGTGACATTGACGATGATCCCGCACCGCGCGTAGGTGGACTTGCCGAGGCAGATCGTCAGGATGTCGCGCGGAATGCGGAAGTACTCAATCGTTCGCGCGAGGGCGAACGAATTGGGCGGCACGATGCACACGTCCGACTTGATGTCCACGAACGATCTGGGATCGAAGTTCTTCGGATCGATCACCGTCGTGTTGATGTTGGTGAACACCTTGAATTCATCGGCGACGCGGATGTCGTACCCGTAGGACGACAAGCCGTACGACACCACCCCTTCGCGGATTTGTCCGTCCACGAAGGGTTCGATCATCCCGTGGTCACGGGACATCTGACGAATCCAGCGATCGGACTTGATCGCCACGTTAGAGTTCCATGCCCCTGAAGAAGTAGCCCAGCTCAAACGCCGCGGTCTCCGGCGCATCGGAGCCGTGCGTGGCGTTGTTGCCGATCGAGGTGCCGAAGTCGCGACGCAGCGTGCCTTCCGCGGCCTTGGCCGGGTCGGTCGCGCCCATCGTGTCGCGCCACTTCAGAATCGCGCCCGGGGCTTCCAGGCACAACAACACGCAGGGGCCGGAGGACATGAACTCCGTCAGTTCGCCGAAAAACGGACGCGCGGCGTGCACCGCGTAGAACCCTTCCGCTTCGCGCTTCGAGAGGTGCTGCAGGCGCATCGCCCGCACGGTGAATCCCGCGCCTTCGATGCGGGCCAGAATCTGTCCAGCCTTGCCGCTCTTGACGGCGTCGGGCTTGATAATCGCAAACGTACGTTCCATCGCTACTTGAGTCCTTCCATGAGCTCGTTGAGCACGGCCTTGGAGGGGCGCGTGCGTTCAGTCGGGAGAAATGCCAGCGGTTCCGGCACGAGGTTCATCGAGGCGACGAAGTCTTCCTTGTCGGGCTCGAGATAGAGGATGCCGGTCGGGAACTCGCCCCGGCGCGTGGTTTCGTGAATCAGGCGCATCGCCGCGAGTTTGTCGCTCGGGTCGTAGTCCTCGGCAATCTTCTTGAGGAAGAGGTGCGACCCGTCGTGCATCTTCACCTGGGTCGTCGTGCCGGGATCGTATTCGACCGTGATGTCCTCGAAGAACGGGACAAACGTGACTTCGCCGAGCGCCTCGTCATGTTCCTTCACGTAGGCGTAACTCTTGGTCGAGCCCTCGTGGTCGTTGAACGTGACACACGGCGAGATGACGTCGATCATGCAGGTGCCGCGGTGTGACAACGCCGCCTTGAGAATGCTCAGCAGCTGCTTCTTG
>CAZLJG010000083.1:0-9662 GCA_964559545.1 uncultured Solibacteraceae bacterium
TGCGCTCGGTGATCCACGCGCGGAAGGCGGTGGCCTGCTCGGGCGTCATCACGGCGGCAATGCGGTCGTGCAGCCCCGTCTGCTCCTCTATGAACACCCGCCGGGCGTCCTCCTGCATCTGCTGAAGGCGCGTCTCCTGTGCCTGGAGCAGCGTCAGGATTTCCGCCCGCTGCGCATCAGTCAGGTCGACCGCCCGTCCCAGCGCGTCCACATATTCCGCAGGTGGCGGCCCAAACATCGGCCCACCCCGGCCTCTTCCTCCTGGACCCCTGGCCCCTTGGACCCCTGGCCCCCCTGGACTCCTGGACCCCTGGACCCCTGGACCTCTGGACCCCTGGACTCCTGGACCCCTGGACCCCTGGACTCCTGGACCTCTCTGATGGAGCACCGTCCGCTCGAGCACGATGCCGCCGAGCACGCCGATCGTGAAGACGAGCGTCATGAACGTCGCGAGCCAGACCCGCGGTGAGGGCATGTTCACAATCCGCCTCCCGTCGTGGTCGTCGTCAACGTGTCATCCGCCGTGGCGTTGAGCAGCAGGGAGAGCAGGTCCGTGCCCGCAACATCGCCGGTCACGAGCGCGGACGAGACCGGCTGCCCGGACGTGCTGGCGTCCGTCACAGCGGCCGTGGTTTCCGCGGTAGCTTCCGCAGCGGGATTGGCGACGCTGGCGACAACGATGGCGAGCGCGGCCACGACCGGCACCAGCCGCCACGTCCAACGCCGGAAGTCGAGCGCATCCGCCCATGAGGAGCCGACGGCTTCGTGCTCGGCGCGCAATGACGCCATGACACGCGCGCCTACGGGGCTGGTCGCGGGTTCAGCCGCGAGCGCCGTCAGGGCCACCCGCATCGCGCGCTGATCGGCCAACGCCTCGGCACACGCTGCACACGTGGCGAGATGGGCATCCAATGCCACCCGCTCCGCGTCCGGAAGCGCGTCGTCAGCGGCTCGCACCAACGCCGGGATGAAGTCGTCGCAGTGAGGGGTCATTTCTCGTTCTCCTTGCTCGTCACAATCTGCTTCAACCGCTGACGTCCGCGGAAGATCCGCGATTCCACGGTGCCCATCGGAATCTGCAGGGCCTCCGCGATCTCGCGATACTCAAGGCCTTCGATGTCCCTGAGCAAGACGGCTTCCCGCCACTCATCAGGCAACTGCGCGAGCGCCCGGCGCAGTTGATCGTGCGCCACGATCCGACGCTCCACCTGCTCGCCGCTGCCAATTTCCAAATCCTCGCGCTCCCCATCGTCGGTCTGGTCTTCGCGACGTTGCCGGCGCTTGTCGAGATGTGTGCGCGCGGCGTTGGTCGCGATTTGATACAGCCAGGTCTTGAACGAACTCTGCCCGCGGAAGTCCTTCAACGCCTTGAAGGCCCGAATCAGCGCATCCTGGGCCACGTCTTCGGCGTCTGCAGGATGTGACACCATGTGCATCAGATATCGCACCAATGCCGCCTGGTGCCGTTGGACGAGGTCGCCAAACGCGTCCAGGTCGCCCTTTCGGGCACGCGCCACGAGCTCGAGATCGGCATCCGCCATATGAGACTCGTGGCCTGCGGCCGTTATTCCCGGCCCCGGCGTAACGTCTGTGTGACGCTTCCGGCATCCACCCCATTCACCACGAGTGTGGCCCGGAGCAGGTAGTCGCCCTGGCCCAATTCGGCGACGGGAACCTGTCCGCTGATCGCCCGGCGTGTGGGGTCCGGAGAGGTCAACACCCGCCCCTCGCCGGTCGCGACCGCCGGTCCGGCCGGGGTCGTGAGGACGTCGAGCCGCGCCGTCAGCGTCTGACCAGCCTCGACGTTCCCGTACACCTCGGCGTACCACTCGACGCCGGCGGCGTCGGCCGACGGTTGGAGGACCGGCACGAAGTTCTCCGGCCCCAGCCGTCCGATCATGAGGGCGCTCAACCTGAAGAGTCCCGCCGGTATCAGGCGCACATCCACATCCACGTCCGCGGTGCCTCGGCGCCCCGACAGCTCGGAGGCTGCCCACCGCAATCGGTACTGCCCTTCCGGCGCCAACACGCCGGTCACGATGGGGCGTTGGGCGACCGCGTCGCGTTCTTCGGTCCACTGCGCCACCATCCGGCCATCCGGTGTGATGAGCGCAAATTCCGCCCACGCCAGGGGCCGCTCGTTCTCGATCGTCTCCGCAACGATGAGGAGACGGATGCTTGAGCGGTCTGTGTGGAGCACCGGATACGCCGCGACACGCATCGGCAAATCGGTGAACGGTCGCGTGCGCCGCAACATGTCGGTGAGCGAGACGAGGCTGTCTGTGGTGTTCGCCGGCACAAACGCAAACGGGGCGCCGCGGACGACGAGGCCCGCGCGGGACGACGTGATCAGCGCGCGGGACACGGCGCCTGCATCGAGCTTGGTGTCGGGCGCCAGCGTCACTTCGACGCGCGCACGTTCACGCGAGACGATCTCGGACCACTCGCCGGTGATCACCAGGCCGCCGGTACCGTTCGCAAGGGCGTGCACACCGTTCGCCGGCGGAACAGCCGCGGACCCCGGCGTCACGACGTAGAGGGCGACGCGATGCTGCGCCGCGGCCTCACCGAGTGTGAGGATCGCCTGCCGCAAATCGCCGGTGATGGTGAACGGCTCGGTGATGAGCACAAGCGTCTTCACGCCCGGCTCCGCCCCCAGCATCTCCGCCGCCCGAGTGACAGCCGCCAACATGGTCTTCACGGCCGTTTCGTCCTGCTTCGCGGTGCGCGGGGCTCCGCTGTGCAGCGTGAGGGCCGCGGCTGCGTCCACAATGCGCGTGTGTGTGGTGGTGAAATCCACAGGCCGCAGGTCCGCGCTCATCGGAATGAGCGCCACCCGATCGATGGGTGACACAGCCGTGGTCAGTGTTGTCAGGCCGGTCGTGATCGCTGCACTGCGAGTTGGAGTGAGTCGCGCGACGTCCACCAGTACGGCGGTGGTGCGACCGTCGAGTCCGACGTTGGTGCCGTAGGGCAGCGGGAGGCCCGCGCGCACCGTGGGTGCCTCCGGCGCGGCGACTCGCACACTCGTCACAGTCTGCGGACGACCGTCGATGCGAACGAGGAGGTCGGACGGCTGCAGGTTGGCGACAGGCCGCCCATCGGCGCCTGTGACCACGAGGTCGAGCGTGATGGCGGCGGACGTCTGGCCTGCGGCCTGGGGCCGCGCGGCCGGGAACGAGACCAGCGCCAGGATCGGGAGGGCGATGAGGCCGGCGAACCGCATGTCGAGGGCATTGTAGCTGGCCCTGCGGGAAGGGCACTCGTCACAGGGATGAGACGTGGGGCGGGACGGGATGGCATGCTGCGCACGTGATGCCCACAATGCCTGTCCTGGCTGGTCTCGTTCTTGGTCCCCTCCTTGTCGCGTTCCAAGCCTCGGCGCCGGTCCCCGCGCGCCCGGCGCCAACACGAATTGATCTGGGCCAGGGGGTTTACATGTTTCAGACGGCGCCGTACGGTGACGTCGGGCTCGATGGCAACACCGTGGTCATCACGTCGAACGACGGCGTCCTGGTGTTTGATTCAAACGGCACGCCGACGGCTGCGCGCGCGGTGATTGCGGCCATCAAGACCCTGACCGATCAGCCGGTGCGCTACGTGGTCAATTCCCACTGGCATTGGGATCACTGGTACGGCACGGAGGCCTACGTCGAGGCGTTTCCTGGCGTGCGAATCATCGCGCACGAGCGCTCCAAAGCTCTGATGGCCGGGCCCGCGATTGAGTTCAACCGACCCGGACTTGAGACGCAGCTCCCAGGATATCTCTCGATGCTTGAGGGGCGACTGACCGCGACGCCTGCGCCGCAGAATCCTGATGCGCTGCGTGACCGAATCGCCATGGGCCGCTGGTTTCTCGAGGAGAAGCGGCGAGTGCGGCACGTGCTGCCGACCGAGACCTACACCGATCGCCTGACATTGCGTCTCGGGGGACGCGAAGTGCAGCTGGTGCACGTCGATCGGGCGGTGACGCCGGGCGACACAATGATCTGGTTGCCGCAGGAGCGGATGTTGCTGACGGCGGACGTGCTCGTGAATCCGATCTCGTTTGCGCTCAGTTCGTATCCGTCGGGGTGGATTCGCACGCTCGAGTGGATTGACATGCTCAACCCGGCGCTGCTGGTGCCGGGCCATGGCGACCCGATGCGCGACAAGGTGAAGTTGCGCGCGACCCTCGACGTCTTCCGGCAACTGCGCACGATTGGTGCCTCTGCGCGGGCACGTGGCCTTGGCGCGTTCGCCGCCGCTGATGAAGCGTTTCCTCTCGTGCGGGAGTCGATGGTGGTGCTGACCGGTGATCATCCGCCGCTGAATCAGGCCTTCCGATCGCAGCTGGTCGAGTGGTTCATGCACCGTGTGTATGACGAACTCGCCGGGCCGATGAGTGATGTCATCGCGCCGATTCCCGAGCGGCGAACAACTCCAGCAGGGCGAGTGGATCCACACGCGCGCCGTTGAGCCGCACGGTCCAGTGCAGGTGCGGGCCGGTCACACGGCCTGTGGCGCCGACGCGGCCGACGATTGCGCCAGCCTCAACCCTGTCGCCGACAGTGGCGGTGATCTTTGAGAAGTGCGCGAAGAACGAAAAAATGCCGAGGCCGTGGTCGATCACCACGCTGCCGCCGCTGAAGTAGAGGTCCTTGGCGAGCACGACGGTGCCGGCCGCGGGAGCGCGCACCGGCGTGCCTGTCGGGCTCAGGAAGTCCGCGCCGCTGTGCGCCCCACGAGGTTCACCGTTGAAGATGCTGCGCGTGCCGAATGCGGAGTTCGCGCGATGGGGCACGGGCGCGGTGAAGGTCAGCGCGGCGGTCGAAGGCTCAGTGGGCGCGGCGCTCCAGATCGCGTTCAGTTCCTTCGATTCGGCCGCGATGCGCTCGGCCATCGCGGCCGGAGCGTTCACGAAGTCGGGGTCCACGGTCAGGCGCCGTGTGCGGAATTCCTTCGCGGTGACCACCAGTTCGTGCGTCGCGCTCGCCGGGCCGGTCGGGGAGTCAGCGTCGATCGTCACGATGTGTGTGCCGAGTGGCACATCGAGGTCGATGCCGACCAGCAACCGCCACGAATCACCGATGCGGACGGTCGGCACGTCGCGGTCAAACGCGCGGCCTCGCACGGCGGTCACGGGCGAATCGGACGTGACCGTCATCACCACGACTTCGCCTTGATGGAGGCCGCGCGCTTTGGCGCTGATTGTGAGGGTCGGCGCCGGCGGCGGCGTGGCACACGCCACCACGGCGACGATGACGAGCAGCGTGCGCAGGACGGAACCCATACAGCGACTGTACAATGACCACACGCGCCCGTAGCTCAGTTGGATAGAGCACCGGCCTTCTAAGCCGGTGGTCGCAGGTTCGAGTCCTGCCGGGCGCGCCATCGCGCGTCCGCGCGATGGGCGCGCCCGGCAGGCCTCGTGGTCGGCTCCGCCTTCGGCTCACGCCGACCGAGTCCACCTTGGGCGCGCCAGACGTGGCCCGCTCCAAACCAGCGGGCCCTGCGCCCCTACTGCATCTTCCAGAACGTGATGCCGCTGGCCTGTTGGCCGACGTTGACAGTAGCCGCGATCGTGCGGGTGCGAAGGTCGATGACGTCCACTTTGCCCGGCGCGGAGCCTACGCCTTCGCTGCTGACGAACGCGTAGCGCGAGTCGGGACTCACCGTCACACCGTGCGCGATGGTGTTCGACGTCTTGAGGCGCGCGAGACTCTTGCCGCTGGCAAGATCGAAGATCTCGACCATGTGGCCTTGCTTGAGCGTCGCGACCATGAGGCGTCCATCTGGCGTGACCGCGAGGTTGTAGACACCACGGCCTGTGGGGAAGCGCCGCGTGATCGCCCATGCGTCGCGATCGACCTCGACGATTTCGTCGGCCTTGTTGCAGGCGACGAAGATCTTCCTGCCGTCATGCGACGGTTGCGCCCAGGTCGGAGAGCACGACGCTGGAGACATGTCGTGTTTCATGCCCGCGTAACCGACTTCGGCAGGATCCACGACAGGCCTTGCCGCGGCGGCCGGCGCTCCAGGCATCACGTGGCCCGCGTGCGGATCGTCACTGGCGGGGAGTGGCCCTTCCTTGCCTTTCGCCAGTGAGAAGCGTCGCGACAATGCAAATCCCTTTGCGTCGATCTCCACGAGCTGGTCGTCCATCATGCAGGTCGAATAGTGGCGCGAACCCGATGGGTCGATGCGACTGCCATGCGGCATTGTGCACGTCACGATGCGCGCAACCTCGGTCGCGGTCGGTGTGAAGACGACCGACACCGTGGACGGCACCATGTCGCCGTGCAGATTGAAGTTGACGGAGAGCGTGTAGAGACCGTCGGGCGTCACGTCGAGCGACGCGGGGAAATAGCCGAGGTCGATCCCCTGTCCCACGAGTGTGTCGGCCGTCTCACCGAGCGCGTATTTCCACAACTTGCCGTCGGGCGTGCCATGCCCCGTCGTCATGTAGAGGAACTTGCCGTCCGCCGATGTCTGCAGGCCATGCGGCCCTTCCATCTCGTTCGGCAATTCCCCGATCTGGGTCGTGCGCTCGACGACGGCGCCCTTGCCATCAAAACGGATGCGATGGATGAGGTCAGCGGATTCGGCGCCGACGTAGACCCAATAGGTGCGGGTCGATGGGGCGGCCAGCAGGGCACCCGCCAGGACGATGCCGGCCAATCCGAGCGCCGCGGTAATTCGATTGCGGGAGCGTGGGGCGTCTGCCATCATGTGCGCCATGAAATTAACACGGACGACCCTTGGCGTCTTTGGCGCGTTGGCCGCGCTGTCGATTGGCTCCCTGACCGCGCTGCATGCCCAGGCGCAGGCTGGGCAGGCCGCGCAGCCCGCCGTTGCTGTCGCGAAGATTGTGGCTGAACCCGCGAGTGTGTCCCTGCGCGCCGGAGAGTCGGTGGCCCTGAAGGTCACGGCCTACGACGCGGCGGGCCGGGTCATCCCCGATGCCCAGGTCCGCGTAAATCTGCCGCGCAACGCAGGCACCTACGCTGACGGGCGCGTCACTGCGTTTGCGGCCGGCACGTTCACCGCGACTGCCGTGGCGACGGGCACAACGCCCGTCACGCTCGAGATTCCCGTAGTCGTGGCGTGGCCCGCGCTCGCGAAACTCGAGATCACGGCCGAGCCGGGCGGGCTCTACACCGGCGTGACGATTGCGCACACGGCGGTGGGTTCCCACGCGGACGGGTCGCCGCGTCCGGGACTCGTCGCCACCTGGCGCACCTCCGACGCCTCAGTGGCGACAGTGGATCGCTTCGGACACGTGACGGCGCTCAAGGCGGGCGCTGTGACGATCACGGCGACCGCAGACGGCGCATCAGCGACGAAGGCCTACACGGTGACCGCCAATCCCGTGGCCTCCATCGCACTCAAGATCGCGGAGACAACGATTCGCACGGGCGACGTGATTGATCTTGTCGGGACGACACTGCGCGCCGATGGCCGGCCAGTCACTGACGCGCCGATTACCTGGAGCTACACCTACAAGGCGCCCGAGGGAAACACCGTGCAGGCGCCCGGCGGCCCCGGCATCATCGACAACGGACTGTTCGTCGCAAACCATCCCGGGCTCTACACCATCCTGGCGCACGCCGGTTCGGCTCATGCGCGCACGACCATCGAAGTCACGCCGCGCGACGTCCGCAAGCGCTTCACGGTCGTTGGTCGCGGCATCATCCGCGATACCCACACCTCCGACCTCTGGCCCTACACCGGCAACGACGGCCGCGACTACTGCATCGTCGGCACCTGGGGCGGGGATGGGTACGCGCATGTGTTCGACATCACGGACCTGTCGAACATTGTCCGCACGCACTCGATCAAGATCGACGCGCGCACGATCAACGACGTGACGGTGTCGCCGGACGCGCGATATGCGGTGTTGTCCCGAGAAGGGGCATCCAACCGCGTCAACGGTGTCGTGTTGCTCGACCTCAAGAACCCCGCGCAGCCGACCGTGGCGTCGTCGTTCGACACCGAGCTCACGGGTGGCGTGCACAACATGTACGCGACCAACGATCACCTGTTCGCGGTGTCCGGCGGATCGAAGTACGTGATCATCAATACCGAAGACCTCGCCAAGCCCACGTACGTGAGCGAGTATCGGCACCCGAATGCGCGCCTCCACGACCTGTGGGTGCGTGATGGTGTGGCCTACTCCGCACAGGGTGGCGTTGGCGCGGTGGTCGTGGACGTCGGCAACGGCGCGTGGGGCGGTTCGCTGAAGGAACCCAAGCTCATCGGGACGTTCCCCATCAACAGCGGCCACGAGATCTATCCCTACGCGCAGGCATCCACGGGCAAGTTGTATCTGTTCCTCGGCGACGAGCAGATGAGCCGCCGCGGCCGCGTGTGGGAAGGCACAAACTACCAGTTGTCCACGCCCGGTGGTGGTCCGCCGCCGCGTGGTGGCGTGCCGCAGACGTCGGGTGGCTACACCCATATCGTCGACTTCACCGATCCGAAGAACCCGCGGAAGGTCGGCCGGTATCACCTCGAGGACTACGGCTCCCACGACATCATCGTGGAGAACGACATCCTGTATCAGGCCTACTACGATGGCGGCGTCCGCATTGTCGACGTCTCGGGCCGGCTGATGGGCAACATCGCCGAGCAGGGTCGCGAGATGGCCGTCTTTAAACCGTTTGATCCGGAAGGCTACACACCCAACGCGCCCTTCGTGATGAACGCGATGCCGTGGAAGGGCCACGTGCTCTTCACCGACTTCAACAGCGGACTGTGGGCGGGCAAACTCGAGACGCCGCCGCCGCCGGGCGGACGGTAAGCTGCGCAATCTGATCTCGTTGGTCTTTGTGCTGGCGCTGATTGCGCCGCCACTGCTGTCGCAGCAGGATGCGGATCCGCGTCTGCTGCGTTTCCTCAAGCAGCAGCCGGAGTTCCGGCTGATCACGCCTGGAGACGTCGAGCCGGATGGACCATGGCTGGTGAAGGGTGGTCGCTTTCAGCCGCTGGTCGTCGCGGATGTCCGCGGCCGCGGCACGATGTCCACGCTGGCGGTGGTTACGTCCACGCGTGGGGGAGAGAAGCACCTCGGTCTGGTGGAACTGCACGGGGAGCGTCCCGAGGTCGCGTGGGTAATTGAGCCTCGTGCGTTCGATCTGCTGAGTGTGAACCTGCGGGGCACCCAGGTTTGGCCGATGATTTGTTCAGACTGCGACAGCGCCTCATTCTGGCGGTGGAACGGCAAGGCGTGGGAGTTCGAACTGTGGGCCCCTGGAGATGAAGCGGTCGTCGGATTTCTCG
This sequence comes from uncultured Solibacteraceae bacterium, assembly GCA_964559545.1. GTDB lineage: Bacteria > Acidobacteriota > Vicinamibacteria > Vicinamibacterales > SCN-69-37 > SYFT01. The sequence goes on from CAZLJG010000083.1 coordinate 9,262, forward strand.
ACGATCCCCCCGTGAACCTCAGACGCGATCCGTCCTCGGGTGCTCCGGTGCTCGCGAAGATTCCGACGTGTCGCGACGAGCACGCGAGGATTCTCGCGGTCGGTGACGGAGTCGGTCGCGATCGCTGGTATCGGGTGCGAGTCCAGGTTGATGGGAAGCCCGTTGAAGGATTCGTGCGTGGTCGCGACCTTGGCACTGGGCAGGACTGCATCGGCTGATGTTGCGCCAGCTCTGCGTTGTCGTCGTGGCGTGTGCGTGCGCTGTTGTGAGCGCGGCGCCCGCATCGTCGCAGGACGAGCTGCGCGTCTTGTTCATCGGCAACAGCCTTACCGCCATGCACGACGTGCCAGGTCTGGTCGAGCGACTCACTGCTGATGGGGCACCTCGCGTCCGTTCAACAG
>CAZLJG010000083.1:9762-11370 GCA_964559545.1 uncultured Solibacteraceae bacterium
GCTGACGTTGAGGGGCTCTTTATTCCCGCTGGTGAAGCCTGGCGTGCCGCATGGCGTCGCGACCCAGCGCTCGCACTTTATGCGTCCGATCGCTTCCACGCATCTCCACAAGGGGCCTACCTCGCCGCGCTCACCATCGCGCAGGCCATCACCGGACGGCGCGCGACGACGATGCCGGCGTTGGGGCAGCGGAATGCCGCGATGCTCCAAGCGGTGGCCGAGAGCGTGCGCTAGCTCATGGGATTCGCCGGTGGCAGACCGGCGAGGCGGAGCACTTCCGGCGCGGGGAGGCGAGGGCCCTTGTAGGCCGTGACCTCGCCGAAGCGGCGGTGGGACTCCCAGTCTTCGCGTGCAGTGCGGATTTCGTCAGGCGTGCGCGCGACGAAGTTCCACCACATCAGAACGGTCTCACCGAACGGTGCGCCACCAATGAGCAGCACCCGTGCGCCGGTGGAGCTTGCGAGCGCCATCTCAGTGCGACCGGTCTCCAGGGCGTAGAGCAGGCGCTGCTCGAGCGGTTGGCCCTCAAGCGTCACGTCGCCGTCGAGCACGAGCAGGGCGTGTTCAAACGTGGGATCCAGGGGTAGCGCCAGGTCATGGCCGCGGTGCACCCGAATCTCTGCGCCGACAATCGGAGAGAAGTGGTCAGCGGTTGATATAGCCCCGTCGACGGCTCCCGCAAAGACCTGCACCACTCCGGCGGGTGACTCAGTCACCGGCACTTCCGCGATGTGCTGGAACGCCGGCGCGCCGTGGCGTCGCGACTCCGGCAGCGCGGTCCATAGTTGAACGCCGTTGAGCTTGCCCGTGTGGTCTCGAGGCGTTCGCTCCGCGTGCGCGATGGCATGGCCGGACGTCATCACGTTCACTCCGCCAGGACGCAGTACCGCCTGCGACTTGAGGCTGTCGTCGTGAGCGATTTCGCCGTCGAGCAACCACGACACGGTTTGGAGCCCGATGTGCGGATGCGGTGCAACATCCATCGGCATCCCCTCGGTAAACGACAACGGACCGAAGCGGTCAAGGAAACACCAGGGGCCAATCATGCGGCGTCCGCGCACCGGCAGGGCGCGCAGCACCGTGAGGTCTCCAAGGGCGATGTCTTTGCCCGGGTACGCAGTCGGCGGATTCCGGATGCTCATGGGATGGGTTTGATTGTACGCTGGCAGCCTCCGGAGGCCATCCATGCGAGTTGTTGCCACGTTGTGTGTTGCCGTCGCCGCCGTCGTCATCTCTGTAGCTGCGGCGCCCCAGTCGAACGTCGTCGCGTTGGTCGGCGCGTCGATGCTTGACACGTCCTTAGGCGTGGTCCTGAATCCATCGACGGTTGTCGTGCGCGATGGACGCATTGCGGCCTTCGGCTCGACGGATGTGGTCAGGGTGCCTGCCGGCGCGACACGCATCGACCTGTCAGGGAAGTTCCTGATGCAGGGACTCATCTCGGCACACGTGCACGTCTCGGACGTGAACGGCCTCGGCCCTCGCGCCTACACGGACGAAAACACGCATCGACAGTTGGCGCTCTTCGCTCGATACGGGATCACGTCCGTCCTGAGTCTCGGCGGAGAGCTCCCGCCCGCGTTTGCCGCGCGAGACGCCCAGTCGAAA
>CAZLJG010000084.1:0-11209 GCA_964559545.1 uncultured Solibacteraceae bacterium
GCTCAGCGCGGCAATTCCGGTCACCACCACCGTGGACATCACGGCACCTGCGGCCCCGATTCGCAGCGCAATAACAGCGGTCAACGGAAATACCGCGTAGGTGTACGGAAGGGGAATCGAGAACAACGCGGCGGTCAACACGACCAGGGCGACCAGAAACACCAGGGCTTCCCAGCGCTGCGATCGGGACGGCCACAGTTTCCCTGCATGCGCGATCAGCAGTATCGGCGCGACGATGAGTACACCAAGCGCGTCGCCCGACCACCATGCGGCGATCAGCCGGATGGCGTCTGACGACGAGGTGGAACCGACGGCGATCAACGCGGTGACGCCGCCGATCGCGCTGATCAACGTGGGACCGGCCGCCGCCAGGACCAGTGCGCCAACATCCGAGAGGCGCACCAGGCCGGGCGTGATCATCGCGCGCGAGAGCATCCAGGCCCCGACGGCCGGGCCGGCGGTGTTGCCGATGGCAATCGCCACCGCGGCCGGCAGCGGCACATCCATCAGGGTGTTGATGATGACTGCGCCCAGGAACACGCCGGGGACCAACTGGCGCCGCCCCAGGAACAACAACACGAGCGCAAGACCAGCGGGCGGCCAGATACCCGTGACGACGGGATGCAGGGGCAGGACCTGCAGTCCGAGCCATCCAAGGGCGACATACGCCACGGCCGCCAGGAGATTCGCCGCTATGGTCCTCATACACACGAGCCCTACATGCCGGCCAACCCCACGATCGTCTCGGGTGCGACGTTGCCCCCACTGACGATGGCCACCACACGTCCCTTCGGTGCTGCCAGGGGCCCGTCAGGTGCCGGCCACAAGACTGCGGCGGTCGTGGCCGCTCCACTCGGTTCGACGACCTGCTTGGCTTCGAAGAACAACCACAACGCCGCGCGGGCGATGCGTTCGTCCTCGATGGTGATGACGTGGTCCACAAACGCCTGCGCGTGCGCAAACGTGATCTGCCCGGGCCGCACCGGCATGAGGCCATCCGCGATGCTCGAGACGGCATCGAGCGTGATCGGCTCCCCGGCCGCCAGCGAGCGTGACATCTTGGGAGCCCCCGCCGGCTCCACGCCGATGACGACCACGTCCGGGCGCGCCTGTTTGATCGCCGCAGCGACACCGGCCAGAAGTCCGCCGCCCCCAACAGGCACCACCACCGTACCGACGTCCGGCACCTGTTCGAGAATCTCGAGCCCCGTCGTGCCCTGGCCGATGATCACGGCTTCGTGATCAAACGGCGGCACCATTGTGAGCCCACGGGTGGCGACCTCGTGTTGCGCGCGCTTGAGGCGCTCGACGGATGTGGTCCCTTCGAGAATCACTTCACCACCCCAGCGCTTGACGCCACGGATCTTGATCGCCGGCGCCGTCGTCGGCATCACGATCACCGCGGGGACGCCACGCCTGTGCGCAGCGAGGGCCACCGCCTGTCCGTGATTGCCGGAGGAGTACGTCACCACGCCGCGGGCGAGCGCCTCGGGCGACAACGTCGCGAGCATGTTCGACGCGCCGCGAATCTTGAAGGCGCCGCCCGGCTGATGGTGTTCACATTTCAGCAGCAGGGAGCGTTCCGCGAGGTCGGAGACGTCGAGGATCGGGGTGCGCCGCACGTCGCCCACGATCCGGGCCGCGGCGGCGCGAATGTCATTCAGAGTCACCAAAGCCATCGAGGCGGAGTATAACGGCACATGCGCCCGAGCCTGCTCGATCACCCTCGAGGCCGACTGGCCGCCTTCACCGTGTTGTATGCGAGTGAAGGCGCGCCCATCGGATTCATCTGGTGGGCCCTGCCGACCCTGCTGCGTTCGGCGGATGTGCCGGTTGCACAGATCACGTCGCTGACGGCGTTGCTCCTGCTGCCGTGGGTGCTCAAGTTCCTGTGGGCGCCGTTGCTCGACGTGCTCCGCGGCCCGAGATGGGGCTACCGCGCGTGGATCGTGCTGGCACAGATCAGCATGGCGCTGACGCTTGTACCGCTGGTGTGGCTGGATCCGGTCCAGCACTTCGAGACGTGGCGCATCCTGCTGTTGTTGCATGGCATCTCGGCGGCGACACAGGATGTGGCGATCGACGCGCTGGTCATCGGCGCGACACCACACCACGAACGCGGACGGCTGAACGGCGCCATGCAGGCCGGCATGTTGATCGGTCGCAGCGTGTTTGGCGGCGCCGTGCTCCTGTTGGCCACCACGTGGGGCACGCCCGGCATCCTGATGGCCTTGATCGGGTGGATTTGTCTGCCGCTGCTCGTGATCGCCGCGATGAAGGAGCCCACACCACAGGCCACTGCGTCGATCGCGCGGACGCCCCTGCGCGAGGCGCTGGTGGCGGCCCTGCGAATGCGATCGACCTGGATCGGTCTCGCCTTTGCCCTGACGGCCGCCGCTGCGTTCGAAGCCGCAGGACAACTCGCCGGTCCGTTCCTGGTGGATCGCGGCGTGGCCAACGACACCATCGGGATCTTCTTCAGCGTCTACGTGGTCTCGGCCACCCTCATCGGAGGACTGGTCGGAGGCTGGCTCTCCGATCGCTGGGGGCGTGTGCCGGCCCTCACGGTGTTTCTTCTCTGCATTGTCGCCAGCGTGGCCACCCTCGGGATCGTGGACCTTCGAGGCGGCGCGTCCTCAACCGTGCTGATCGGGATTTTTGTCGCGATGTACTTCGGCGTCGGCTTGTTCACCGTCACGAGCTATGCGTTTTTTATGGACCTGACACATCCACGACTGGCGGCCACTCAATTCACGACGTTCATGGCGGCGACCAACGCATGCGAGTCATGGTCCGGCTGGGCAGGCGGAGCGCTCGTCGCGGCCAGCGGTTACGGCGCGGCGTTCCTCGTCATGGGCGCGGTCTCACTGGCAGGACTGCTCTTTCTCAGGATGGTCCAGGGGTCCAGGAGTCCAGAGGTCCAGGAGTCCTAAAGAGCGATCGCGTTGAGAGGCAGTGGCCCCGCGCTCGTGTTTGATCCGGTCGCGATGCGACGGAGGTAGCCGGCCTGGCCGAGATGGAACGCGAGATGCGCGCCGAGGTGCACGAGAAACTGTGCGGTGTTCACGGTGTGTCCGCCGAGCTGTTCCGGATACGCGGCATCAAGTTGAGCGGCCGGCAGGCGCGTGAGCGCATCCGCCACGACCTCAGCAGTCTTGCGCAGCTCCGCGACAAGGGTCGCGCGCGTCGCCGTGCGCTCGGAGAACTCGCGCTCACGTTCACGCACGTACGACGACCCGCCCAGTACCCGCCCGACAAAATGCTGCAGGTTTCCGCACACGTGCTGCGCGAGGGTGCCCGCTGAATTTGTCACGCCGGGCGCCACGGCCCACACCGAGGCGTCGTCAGGAAAGGCTTCAAGTTCACGCACAAATCCCTCGAGCTCACGAACCATCTGGACACGCACAAGCGAAGACAAATCAGGCATGGGACCATTCTAGTGGTCCAGGGGCCGGGGTCCAGGGTTCGGGTCCTCGGGTCCTGAGGTCCCGGGGTATTCTCGAACCGCGGAACCATGAACCGAGGAACCAGTAACCACGCGATGCAGTATCCCGACATTGACCGCTTGTACCAAGTGCCGCTGGGGGAATTTACGACAGCGCGTAACGCACTCGCGAAGGCGCGTGGTGCGGCGGGCGCCGAGATCAAGACCCTCGAAAAGCCCTCGTTGCCGGCGTGGGCGGTGAATCAGCTCTACTGGCAGGCACGGGACACCTACGACCGCGTGGTGGCGGCCGCGATGCTCATGCGCGAAGCCCACGTCCACGCGATCTCCGGACGCAAGGCGGATGTCGCGGCGGCTGAAGCGGCCCACAGCACCGCACGGCGCGCAGCGATCGACGTGGCGAAACGTCTGATTGAAGCCACCGGCGAAAGAGCGACACCGGCCACACTCGAAGCGGTGTCGGAAACACTGCAAGCGCTTCCCTCCAACGATGTCGTGCCGGGACGACTCACGCGACCGCTGAAGCCGTTGGGATTTGGGGCGTTGATGGCGCTGGGGATACCAGTGGTCCAGGAGTCCAGGGGTCCAGGAGTCCAGAGGTCCGGGGGACTCGGAGTTCAAGGGGTCCAGGGGTCCTCGGGTCCGTCGAAGGCGGAACTCGCGGCGCGGGCGGCGGCTCGGAAGGATGCCCAGAAGGCGCTGCGCTCGGCGGAGGCCGCTGAGGTCAAAGCCGAAGCGGCGCTGGCTGATGCGAAGAAGGCGGCGCTGCAGGCGGAGCGCGAACTGGCGCGCGTGCGCGACAAACTCGTCTTCCTTGAAAAACAACGCGACGATGCAGAGTCGAATGTGCGGAAGCAGACGCGCGCGCTGCAGGACGCCGCCAATGCGCGTCTGCAGGCGGCTCAGGATCTCGGCAAGATCTGACATCTCCCCATCTCAGATACTCTGGACCGCATGAAGTCAGCGCTCCTGTCCGTGGCCTTGCTCCTGTTGCCCGCCGCCGTCGCGGCGCAGGGACCCGTGGCGCCGGTCTCGGTGGCCCCGATGCCCTGGGTGGTTGGGGATCTGCGATTCGGATTTCCGGCGATTGGCGATGACCCGGTGACGATGGCGGGGTTGGGCATCACGTCGGCGTCGGACATGCCGACGCGAGCCTTGACCGGCGTCGCGGGCATCCATGCGTATCCGCTGCGCCGGTCGCGCTGGAAGCTGGGGGTCGGCGCCGAACTGCTGATGGGTCGCGGCCACTTCCAGAAGAAGGACGCCGAGGGTGAGCCCGTCGGTGAGCCCATCAACCGCACCCTGCAGTCGGTGTCGTGGCAGGTCTCGCTGAATTTCGGACGAGGCCAGGGCTGGAGTTACCTGACGGCCGGGTCTGGTCTCTTCACGTTTGATTCGTTCCGGGGTGAGGGGCCGGGTGATGGCCCGGGGCGTACGACCCTCAATGCCGGGGGCGGCGCCCGATGGTTCAAATGGTCCCGGGTGGCCGTGACCGCCGACGTCCGGTTCTATCTGACCAAGGATGGCGCCGGCACGGCCCTGACCGCCCCGAGGGGGTCGCGCCGAATCCTCGTCCTGTCGGCAGGCTTCTCCTTGAAGTAAACTAGGAAGCTTGAAAGGACTGCGAATTTGAGCAAGGACGATCTGATTGATGTCCAAGGCACCGTGGTGGCCGTCCATAGTGGAGGTCTTTACCGCGTGCAGGTGGATTCGGGCCATGAAGTGCTGGCCCAGTTGAGCGGCCGGATGCGCCGCTTTCGAATCAAGGTGGTTCCGGGCGACCGGGTCACCGTGGGCGTGTCGCCTTACGACCCCGTCCGCGGCATCATCACCTTCCGAGCTCGATAAACCTTCGCACCACCAGCTTTGACTACACCTACTGACACTCCCAAACCCAGGCGCCGTCGGCGCAGCGGAGGGGGAGGCGGTCCCCGTCCATCCGGCTCGTCCGGCTCGCCATCGAGCTCGCGCGGCCCCAAACGTGGGGGCCAGGCAACGCCCCAGGCGGCCTCGACCACGCGCGAATCGATGCCGTTTGATCCGGCACCGGTCCCGTTCGTGGACTTGATCACCGAACCCCACGTGCTCGACGCGCTCTCGCAGCGCGGCTTCACACAAACGACCCCGATCCAGAGCGCGGTGTTGCCGTACGCGCTCAAAGGCCACGACGTCATCGGCTGCGCCCAGACGGGCACCGGCAAGACGGCGGCCTACCTGCTGCCGATTCTTGCCAAGCTCATGGCCGCGGGGCACACGAACTCACATCAGCACACGCGCGCACTGATTCTTGCGCCGACACGCGAGCTCGCCACGCAGATTGACGACGAGATTCAGGGCTTTGCGTATCACGCCCCTGTCGCCAGCGTGCCGGTGTACGGCGGCGTACCGATGGGGCCACAGGAACGCGCCCTCAAAGCCGGCGTCGACATCGTCGTCGCCACGCCCGGCCGGTTGCTCGATCACATGCGCAGCGGCATCGGCGACTTCTCGCGCATCGAAGTGCTCGTGCTCGACGAAGCGGACCGGATGATGGACATGGGCTTCTGGCCCGACGTCCGCAAGATCGCCGAGATGATGCCGCCGACCGAAAAGCGGCAGACGATGCTGTTTTCGGCGACGATGCCGGAAGAAGTGATGCGATTTGCTGATGAACTCGCGCCGAAGTCGGTGTTCATCCAGGTGGGATCGGTGCGCGGTCCTGCGCAGACGATCACACACGAAGCGCGCCTGGTGCCGTCGAAAGACAAGCCCGAAGTGCTTGCGAAAGTGCTGCGCCGCGAACGTGGCACGGCGATTGTCTTCGTCAACACCAAGATCGGCTGTGACCGTCTTGCGCGCACGTTGCAGCGTTCGGGGCTGCGCGCTGCCCCAGTGCACGCCGACCGGCCGCAGAGCGAGCGTACCGACACGATCGAAGCGTTCCGCGCAGGACGCCTTCAGGTGCTCGTCGCCACCGACGTCGCCGCGCGTGGTCTCGACATCGACGACGTGGCGCTGGTGGTGAATTACGAAGTGCCGCGATCACTCGACACCTACGTCCACCGTGTCGGCCGCACCGGTCGTCGCGACCTCAAGGGGCACGCGCTCACGCTGTCGGACGACTTCGAACGGTCATATCTCGACTCGATCGATAAGGCCTTCGGGCTGAAACTCTTCGAGTAGACCTGCCCGGCCGCGGCCGGTTGCTGTCCGTCTGAACGGCCGGTATGCTGCGGGCCGTGACTCCACACATCAGGACCTCGGAGGCGCCGGGCTTCAGCCCGGCGCGAGACGTCCGGGCTAAAGCCCGGACGCTCCGAATTGCCCGGACGCTCCGGACGTACGCCATTGCCGCACTGCTGTCCACAGTCTCCTTGCATGCCCAGGCCCCGTCGGTGCCCCAGGGCACCGGCCTGATCGCGGGACAGGTCGTGGACGCGGACACGGGACGCGGCATCGCCGGTGTGCCGGTTGTGCTGGTGGGCGGGCCGCCGACAGGTCAGGGTCCAGGCGTGCGCCGTGGCGCGGTGTCCACCGACTCCCAGGGCCGGTTCTTCTTCGCCGGCCTCGGTGCCGGACAGTACGTGTCAGCAGCGCAAGTACCGGGCTACGCAACGGTCACCGGTCAGCGCCCGATCGACCTGAAGGACGGTGCACGTATCACCGACGTCCGGTTCCTGCTGCGCAAACGCGGCAGCATCGCGGGCGTTGTGCGCGATGACTCAGGTGGTCCTGTTGTGGGCGTCGAAGTGCTCGCGTTGCGACGATTGACGCAGGCCGGACGACCTCCCACACTGTCCCCCATCCAGCGCGTACGCACAGATGATCGCGGCGCCTATCGACTCGGCAGTCTGGACGTCGGTGATTATCTGATCTGCGCGTGCAACCGCGAACCCATTCCTTTTGATGGCCAGTTGTTGACGACGCTGGCGGCGCGCCCACTCGACCTGCTCGCGCTGGCCGGACGCGCCGCAGTCGCCGGTGCAGGTGCTGTAGTACTCGAAGGTCCGCAGCGCACGTTGCCGCCCACGTTCCATCCGAACACGCCTCTCGCCTCGCAGGCTGAACGCGTCAGCCTCGGTGGCGGCGAAGACAAAACCGCCGTGGACATCGGGATGACTGCGACCAGTGCCGCCCGGATCTCTGGACGCATCGTCGGGGCCCCGTCGAGCATGAACGCGGCATTCCTGCGTCTGCGGCCACTCGGCGATCTACCGGAAGCCGCCGCCGTCACGCAGATGGTGCCGATGCTGGTGCAGCCGGACGGTCGTTTCGATTTTGCGAACGTCCCGCCTGGGCAATACGCACTCGAAGTCAACTTCCGTCCGGGACAACGTGGCGGTGGTCCATCCGGAGCGGCGCTGGCCTTTCTCGGCACACGAGGTGCGCAAATGTCGCAACCACCCCCACCCGCAGAGCCCGGGCGCGGGTCTGCCCCGCCGGGGCCTGAGACAGATCCACTGTGGGCATCCGAGACGCTGAGTGTCGGCGACCGTGACATCACGAACCTGGTCCTCGGATTGAACCGGAGCTTCACCGTGAGCGGGCGCCTGCTGTTTGTCGGTTCGGCACCACAGCCGACGCCGCAGTTACTCCAGCGTACCAACCTGCAGCTGTTGTCGGTGGAGATGGGGCCACAGATCCGGCTGAACGTGGGCCGGCCAGATGCCGAGGGCCGCTTCGAGATCCGTGGCATTCTGCCGGGCAGATACGCCCTGGGGTATGCGGGATTCGCACTGCCCGCCTGGACCAATCTCAAGTCGATCACCGCCGGCGGCGTGGACATCACGGATACCGTGATCGAGATCGGCGACGACATCACCGATGTTGTCATCACGGCCAGTGACGCGCCCTACGCCACAATGACCGGCCAGGTGCGACTCACGACGACCGAACAGCCGGAGACGCTGGCCGTTCGACTCTTCCCTGCTGACCGACGGTATTGGGCAGAGCCGTTTGGGGCCGTGCGGCGGTTCAAGGTGGGCCGTGTGACCGCGAAAGGCACGTACACCCTGTCCCAGATTCCTGCGGGCGAGTACATGGTGGTCGTCGGGTTGGTCACCGACACCGATGTCAGCGTGGACACGCTCGACGCGTTGTCGCGAACGGCGGAGCGCGTGCGCATCAATGACGGCGACAAACTGATCGTGGAGGTGCGCCGATGAGACGCCGAGTCGCGATCGTCGCACTGGTGACCGCATCGTTGGTCAGCACCGTCGTGGCGCAGGGCACACAGCGGGATGCCAGACCGGCCGCGCCTGCGCCTGCCGTGCCACCGGCGCCCACCGGCACGGCGGTCGTCAGCGGCAGAGTGGTCGCGGATGCGACCGGCGCACCGATCAGCCTCTCGACCGTTGTACTGATTGGCACGCGCACCGGTGTGCTGAAGGTCACGACCACCGACCGCGACGGCGCGTTTTCATTTGCCGCGTTGCCGGCTGACCGCTACACGGTCGGCGCCAGCAGGCTCCCCTACCTGGGGGCTGTCGCGGGCGCGCGACGACCGGCGCGGCCGGGGTCGCCGGTGATCGTCGCCAACGCGGCCACGGTGACCGACGTCACCATTCGCCTTCCGCTCGGCGCGGCACTGTCGGGGACGATCTACGACGAGCAGGGCCGACCGGCCGTCGGAGCTGCCGTGAGTGCCCAACAACGTCGCGTGCAGAACGGCGAGCGGATTCTTGTCGGAGCGCCGGCCAGCGGCGCCATCACCGACGAACGCGGGCAGTACCGGATTTTCGGACTGCCTCCTGGCGAATACCTGATCTCAGCCGCCGGTACCCATCAACCCATTGCCGTGACTCCACTCACCGACGCTGACGTTGATGCCGCATTGGCCGGCGGTGGCGCACCTGCCGCAGCGCCCACGACAGAGGCGACCGCCATCGCACCGGTGTATTACCCAGGCACCACACGATCCGACACGGCGGTCGGCGTGCTCCTGGGGGCCGGCGAGGACAAAGTGAACCTCGACTTCCGCCTGGAACGTGTGCGCCCGGCGTCCATCGACGGCACCGTGTCCAACGCCGATGGCTCTCCCCTCCCGCCCAACATGGTGGTGATGATCTCGGGAGCGCCTGGTTCCGGTCCGCTCATTACGGCCGCAACGAGTCGGGTCACCCTCGATGGGCGGTTCTCCCTGCCGAATCAGGTGCCGAACACCTATCAGTTGGTGGCCCGCACGCCTGGCCCCTCGCCCACGCTCGCGATGGCGCTTGTTGAAGTCACCGGTCTGAGTGATGTCTCGGGCGTGCAACTGGTGCTCGCGCCGCCACTCTCGATCACGGGACGCGTGGTCGCCACTGTCGCCACGCCGACCTCACGCGCACCGGCGCTCGCGAACCAGCGACTCCAGTTCGCGCCACTCCGGACATCGCTGACGGGCATTCTTGCGCCGACGGCGACACCGACAACCTCCACCGGGGAATTCACGGTGACCAACGTCTTCCCTGGACGCTACGTCCTGACGGGCGCGCCATTTTTTGGTGCGTCGGCAGACAGCGTCGCGTGGGGACTCGGAGCCGTGACGATCGATGGCACAGACGTCACCGATCGCGCATTCGAGATCAAGGCCGACGCGCTGCCGAAGGATTTCGTCGTGACGTTCACTGATCGCTGGCAGGATATTTCCGGGCGAGTCTCAAACAGCTCGGGTGCCGGCGTCAGCGATGTCACGATGCTGGCGTTCCCGGTGGACGAATCGTTCTGGCTCTACAACTCCAGGCGCATTGTGACCGCTCAGCCCGCGAGTGACGGCCAGTACACACTTGGTGGCCCTGGCCCTGCGCTTCTGCCGGCTGGGGAGTACTACCTCGCCGCGGTCACCGACGTGTCGAAGGATGAGCAGTACGACCCGGCGTTTCTCAAGGCGTTGATCCCGTCGGCAATTCGGATCACGCTCGCGCCTGGAGATCGGAAGGTGCAGGATGTTCGCGTGCAGTAAAGCCCTCGCGCTCCGAATACTGTTCGTCCTCGGCGCCTCATCCCTTCACGCCCAGGCCCCGCCCCAGGCCACCGTCGTCACGGGTCGCGTGGTAGCGGAAGCCACGGGCCAGACGGTGAGACGCGCCTATGTGATCGTCCACGGCCCCGACACACGCACGACACGCGTCACGATGAGTGGGCTCGAAGGCGAGTTCAGATTCGAAGGCCTGCCGGCGGATCGTTACCGGGTGGGCGCAAGCAAGCGGCCGCATCTGAGTGCAGCCGTCGATGCGACGAGCGCCGACGTGGTGATCGCGCTGCCGGCAGGCGCTGTCGTGACGGGTGTGATGGTCGATCACCTGGGACATCCGGCCGTTGCGACCGACGTCAGCATCTCAGGCCCCGAACTGCCGTCAACACAGTCGGTCGCGACCAACCATCTGGGGGAATACCGCTTCTTCAGCCTCCCCGCCGGCGAATACACCATCTCCCCGGTGCGTCGGAAGGGCGAGCAGCGCAGAGTCACCGCCGGCACCGGCACGCAGCACCAGGTGCCGACGCTCTCGCTGGAGCCCCCGGAGGTCGCGACGACTTCTGTGATCCCCGGTCGGACGCTGCCACCGGATGGCAACGGCGTGATCGCAGGCATGGCCCTTGACGCGGTGTCCGGCGAGCCACTGGCTGACGTCGTGGTGACGAACACGCGGACCAGGCGCAGCGTGCGCACGGGCGCGGACGGACGTTTCCAGTTCGACAGCCTGGGTGCCGCCACGCACGACTTCCGCGTGAACAGCCCGGGGTACTCACCTACGTCCTCCGCCGAGGTGACGCTGGCGGACAGCGCGCGCGTCACGGATGTCA
>CAZLJG010000085.1:0-6160 GCA_964559545.1 uncultured Solibacteraceae bacterium
GCTGTGGGTTCATCGAGGATCAGGACTTCCGGGTCGTGCAGCAGCGCCTGCGCGATACCGACGCGCTGCTTATAACCCTTCGACAACTTCGAACAGTGGCGTTTGGCCATGTCCGCGATGTGGGTCTTGGCCATCGCCCCTTCGATGCGGGCCTCGCGCTCGGCTTTGGTGACCGTGCCCGGCATCTTGAGCTTTGCGACAAAGGTCAGATACTCGCGCACGGTCATGTCGGGATAAAGCGGCGGCGTCTCCGGCAGGTAGCCGATGCGGCGTTTGGCTTCGACCGGTTGCGCAAACACGTCGTACCCGGCCACGGTGGCCGTGCCTTCCGTGGCGGGCATGTACCCGGTCAAGACGCGCATTGTGGTGGTTTTGCCGGCCCCGTTGGGACCGAGAAAGCCGAGAATCTCGCCCTTCTCCACGCGAAAGCTGACATCGTCAACCGCGGTAAAGGGCCCGTAGCGTTTCGTGAGGTGTTGGACCTCGATCACTGAACTGACTCCTTCGAAGAGGTTGGTGATGGCGGGGCCATCACAAGCGTAGACAGACATTGGATCGTAGTCGCGTACGCCGTTTCATTCAATATTCAGGCGGGGTTTCTGCAGGTTGACATCTGCATACATGCTCATATATCAATAGGTCGTGCACCTGGCCACCGTTGACGAACTCCGCGACAAACTCCTGACGGGATCGCCCCTCCAGGCCGTCGCCGAAATTTTCGGGATGCTGGCGGATCCCACGCGTGTCCGGATTCTCGACGCCTTGAGTCACGGCGAACGCTGCGTCGGGGATCTCGCGACGCTGGTCGAGATTTCCGAGTCCGCGATGTCCCACCAACTGCGGTTGCTGCGTACCGCACGCCTTGTGCGCGTCCGTCGCGACGGTCGGCAGGCGTTTTACGCGCTGGATGACCACCATGTGATCGGACTCCTGCGTGACGCACGGAAACACGCCGAAGAGCCCGCGCAGAAACGGCAGGGCGCACGATGAGCGACGCCTGTTGTGGCTCCGGCACCTGCGCCACCACGGCACCGCCGGCGATCGGGGCCTCGGCGATCGACCGCGCGCTGCTTGCAGCCGGCGCGCTTATCGGCGTCGGCGCAGCGCTCGAATGGATTTGGGCTTCGCCCTGGGCGCCCGTGCCGTTCGGCGCCGCCGCGCTGCTCGCGATTCGGGAACCCGCGCAGCACGCGTGGCGCTCGGTGCAGCGCCGGGTGCTCGATATCAACGTCCTGATGGTGATCGCCGTCATCGGCGCAATTGCCCTCGGTGAATGGTTTGAAGCGGCGATGGTCGTGTGGCTCTTCGGCATCTCCGAATGGCTCGAAGCACGCACCCTCGCCCGCGCGCGCCACGCCATCCGCGACATGATGTCCATCGCGCCGCAGGAAGCCCTGGTGCGGCGTGACGGTCAGGTCGTCGGCGTGCCGATCGGCGATGTGCGTATCGGCGACATCGTCCTCGTCCGCCCCGGGGATCGCGTGCCGGTGGACGGGACGGTCACGCACGGCGAATCCGCCGTCAATCAGGCGCCGATCACCGGCGAGTCGTGGCCCGCCGACAAGAGCACCGGCGATCCGGTGTTCGCCGGGTCGATCAACGGCATGGGTGCACTCGACGTGCGCGTGGATCGCCTCGCCGCTGACAGCACCATCGCGCGCATCATTCACCTGGTCGAAGAGGCACAATCCCGCCGCGCGCCGATCCAGACATTTGTCGACCGGTTCGCACGCCGCTACACGCCAGCCGTCGTCATGCTGGCCGCCGCGATCGCGACCATTCCACCCGGGATCGCGTCGATCGAAGCGTTGTCGATGGCCGCCGGTCACTGGGGCGAGTGGTGGTATCGCGCGCTGGTGTTGCTCGTCGTCTCCTGCCCGTGCGCGCTCGTCATCTCGACGCCGGCCGCCATTGTCTCAGCGCTGACCACCGCCGCCCGAGCGGGCGTTCTGATCAAGGGCGGCGCACATCTCGAGCGGCTGGCGTCGGTGCGGTGCGTGGCGTTCGACAAGACCGGCACGCTCACCGAAGGACGCGTGGCCGTCACGGACGTGTTCGGCGTCGGCACCACACACGCGGATGAAGTGCTGACAGTGGCCGCGTCGCTGGAGGCGCGTTCCGAACATCCCATCGGTCGAGCCATCGTTGATCGCGCGCGCGCCGCGGGTGTGGCGTTTGCGGAAGGCCACAGCTTTCGGGCGTTGCCAGGTCTCGGCGCGGAAGCGACGGTTGCGTCAGGAGTCGCCGTCATCGGCAGCCATCGCTTTTTTGAATCCCGGGACCTCTGTACCGACGACGTGCATGCGCGGATGGCGGAGGTGGAGGCCACCGGCGCGACTCCCGTGTTTGTCGGACGTGATGGCGCTGCACTCGGCGTGATCGGGCTGGCGGACTCCCTGCGCGAAGGTTCGGGTCGTGTGGTGCAGGACCTGCGCGCCGCCGGGGTCGAACACGTGGTGTTGCTGACCGGAGACACCCGGCGTTCCGCGACCGCCACCGGGGACGCCTCGGGCGTGGATGAGGTGTATGCCGACCTGATGCCCGAAGACAAAGTGACCCTCGTCGAAATGTTGCGGCGTGAACACGGCGTCGTGGCGATGGTGGGTGACGGCGTCAACGATGCACCGGCGCTGGCATCGTCCGACGTCGGCATCGCGATGGGGGCGGGCACCGGTGTCGCGCTGGAGACGGCGGATGTGGCGCTTGTGGGCGACAATCTCGCGCGCCTTCCGTTTGTGATTCGGCTCAGTCGCGACACGCTGCACACGATCAAGGTCAACGTTGGCATCGCGCTCGGACTCAAGGGCGCGTTTGTCGTGTTGACACTGTTTGGTGGGGCGACCTTGTGGATGGCCGTGCTCGCCGATACCGGGGCGTCGCTGCTGGTGGTTGCGAACAGTCTGCGGTTGTTGCGGCGTTAATCGTCCAACTCCTGCTCGAACTGAATCCCCATCCCCACGCGCTGGTCTGCCCAGACGACGTGCCCGGCACGTTCAATCTCGGTGGTGGCCGGGGGCAGCCGGAACTTCACCACAATCGGCGATCCCGTTGGCAGTGGGCTGAGCGTCCGGATGGCGAGTCCGCCACGGCTCACGTTCAGGGTGACCGCACCCGCGATCGTGCCGCCGGATCGGTACGACACCGGCACGCTCAGCACCTGTCGCGGCGACAGCCGGCGATCAAAACTCGAGGGAAACAAGTGTGGTGCCAGGGCGGGGAGGATCTGCGCCGTGGCCGCATGATCATTGATGTACCCCGCAATCGAGGCCGCCAATAATGTGCGACTGGCGGACCCGTCACCGACCGTGCCGGCAAACACCAGAATGGGCAGGGCCGAATGTGAGGCGGCCCGCAATTGCCGGATCCACGCGACAGGATCCGGATGAAGCCGCACATCGATCAGGGCCAGGCTCACGACCGGGTCGCGACCGGCCGCGGCCGTCACCGCGTCCGCATGTGACGCAGCCGTGACATATTGGTGGCGCGCATCGGCGAGCGCGGCGGCGAATCGGTCACGCACCGTGCCGTCGCGATGGGCCAATAAAACCAGCTTGCTCATGTTGATGATTGCAGCGCTTGGAATCGCGTCGGTATAATCGCGGTCTCGGAGGAGAGTGTATGGCGACCTGCCCGGAATGTGACATCGAAATCGAGATCGACGAAGACGACCTCGAAGAAATGGAAGTGGGCGACCCCTGGGTCTGTGACGGCTGCGCCAGCGCCCTCCGCATCGCCGTCCTCGATCCCCTCGAATTCGACGTCGATGACGACGACGAGGACGAGGAAGAGGACGAGGAAAAAAGCGAGGACGACGAGGTCGAGGACCTCGACGGCGACGACGAGGACGACGACGACGGCGACGACTGGGACGAGTAGAAGTCTTCTCGCGGTCATCGGGTTGGTGGTGGCGCTGGCGCATGTCGCCGCGCTGCCGCCCACACTCGAGGATCTGGATTCGGTGAATTTCGCGCTTGGCGTCGAGTCGTTCGACGTGTCGCAACACCGCCCGCATCCCCCGGGCTACCCCCTCTACATTGCGGCTGGAAAAATCTCGGACGCAGCCGTGTCTGCGATCGCGCCTGACTGGCCGCGCGACCGTCGGGCCGCCGTGGGGCTCGCCGTGTGGAGCATCGTCGCAGCGACAGCGGCGGTGTGGGTGGTGTCCGCGTTCTGGATGGCCGTGGGGCTGACACCGGCGCAATCGCTGCTGGCCACGGTGCTCGCGTTGGCGTCTCCGTTGTTCTGGCTCACTGCCAGTCGTCCCCTCACAGACGTTCCGGGATTGGTGGCCGCGCTGGCGGTCCAGGCCGGGCTCCTCAGAGGACTGCGCACACTGCGCGAATCTCCGACCAGTGGCACGCCGTCGGTGTGGTGGTGGGCGGCCGTGGGCGCGGGACTGATCATCGGTGTCCGCACGCAGACGATGTGGCTGACGGGACCGCTGTTGTGTTGGTGCGCGGGCGAGCTGGCGGCGCGAGGTCGATGGCGGGATGTGGCGGGGCTGGCGGCGTGTGGAGCCGCCGGTGTGCTGGTGTGGCTGGTCCCGATGGTGATCGTGAGTGGCGGGTGGAACGCCTGGGTCACGGTGCTCGGAGCGCAGGGCGCCGAGGACTTCATCGGCGTCGAGATGCTGGCGACACGTCCGTCGTGGCCGCTGTTTGTGGAAGCCTTGTCGCGCACGTTTGTGTCGCCCTGGCTGAACTCCACGCTCGCATGGGCGGTGTTGGGGCTGGCCGCATTGGGCGCGCTGCGCCTGTTCACGCGCAGTCGCGGGGTGTTGGCGCTGGTGCTGCTGGCGTTCTGGCCGTATTGCGTGTTCCACCTGACGTTTCAGGAAACCGCCACGTTGCGATACGCGTTGCCGATGGTCGTGCCCGTCGCGGCCCTCGCCATCGTCGCGATCGCGGCCGCCGCGCGTCCGGTGGCAATGGCGGCAGGCGTGGCGCTGATCGTTGCCACGTTGTGGGTGGCGCAGCCGCCACTGGCCGCGTATGGCGACGCGGGTGCGCCGATCTTTCGCGCGTTTGCGGATCTTGAAGCCACCGTCCAGACGCCAACATCGGCGGCGACGCCCACTGCGCTCGGGATGCATCGGCGCATTGCGTCGGAGGCCCGGCAGGCGATCGTCTGGGCGGGCGAGGCGTGGCCGTTCAGGTTGTTGCCCACCGCGCGAGGTGGTGAGGTCGCCGCGGTGGTCGACTACTGGCGGCAGGGAGGCACGGGGCCGGTGTGGTTTCTCGCCAATCCGGTGCGGCGGGACCTCGCACTCATTGACGCGCGTGCGCGAGCGTTGCACGCGCGATACGCGTGGCATCCGGACACGCGCCGGCTCGTGGCCCTGGCGCGGCCGACCGATGTTGATGCGTGGATCGTGGGACCGCCACGCTGGATGCTGGGGCGTGGCTGGGCGGTGACGCCGGAAATCGGCGGCGTGACCTCGGCGCTGGGACTAGGGCCACATCGGGAACCAGCCGAGGCGTACCTGCGACGGGATCGCGCGCCACTGCGCGTGGTCATCGGTGGCCGCCAGTTGGGGACCGACGGGTTTGCGAAGAAGACCCTGGTGGCGCGGCTCGATGGACAGGAAATTGCGCGATGGCCCGTGTCACCTCCTGAGCGCAATTTCCTGCAGTGGATCGACCTGCCATCCGGCGTCCCCGCGGGGGAAGGCCCGTACGCCACATTAACGGTTGGGGTGGACAACCCGCCGCGCAGTCGGCCGGTGGGACTCGAGTTCTTCGACGCGGCGACCCACGATGACGTGTTGTGGGTCTATTCGCGCGGGTGGCATGAGCCGGAACAGCAGTCAGGGACGGGCTTGTCCTGGCGGTGGATGAGTGGCACGGCGCACCTCACGGTGGCCGCCCCACAGGGCGATCTCTCACTCACAATTTCTGGTGAATCACCGGTCCGGTATTTTGCGCAGGGCGTGGATTTGATCGTGCGTTCCGGAGACGTCGAAATCGGGCGCCGCCACATTCGCGACGACTTCACCGAGTCGTTTGTGCTGCCGGCCGCCGCGCGCGCTGCCTCGCGCAGCGACATCACGCTTGAGGTCTCCCGCACGTTTGTGCCGGCCGAGCGCGGTGACAATGCCGACCGCCGCCAACTCGGCCTGCGCGTGTTTGATCTGCGCATTGCCCCATCGCGCTGACCCAAC
>CAZLJG010000085.1:6260-11163 GCA_964559545.1 uncultured Solibacteraceae bacterium
CCTTCCGCGCCAGACAGAACAGCGACGAGCCAATCGGCATGTTGACGTGCTGAATGACACGTGACTCGAGTCGCAGCGCGAGGTCGAGCGCCATGTTGATGGGCGCCATTGGCACCTGGAGGTCGGCGGTTGATCCGATGTTGGCCTTGCCGAGCAGGCGATCCGAGAGGCGCGCGCCGAGCGTGACCGGGAACGTGACGCAATTGGTGAAGGTGAGGCGTGTAATGCGGAACCCCGCCGCCTCGACGTGCGCTTTGAGGGTGGCTCGCGTATACCGTCGCACTTCACCACTCAGGGCCGAGTGTGATCCCCGCAGAATGTTGAGCGCGGCCACGTTGAAGAGCGCCAGGCCGCCGGGACGCAGCACACGATGCATCTCGCTGAGCGCACGTTGTTCCTGGTCGTCGTGCAGGCAATAAAACACATCGAATGAGGTCGCGAGATCCACGGACGCGTCCGCAAACGGGAGGTCGAGCACCGAGCCCTGCACAACAGGACGCCGATGGGCGCGCGCAACGGCCAATCCGGTGGGCGACAGCTCCACGCCCACGACCGGACCGATCTCGCGAAGCCAATCCAGGTTGCGCCCGGTGCCGCACCCGCAGTCAACAATCTGCGACGGTCGCAGGCCCTGCAGCTCCGCCTCGAGCAGGCGGCGAGTGGTGCGCCGCAGCCCCTTGAACCAGAAGTGCGAGTCCTCTGCTGTGGCCGTCGCGGCCAGCATCACGTCCATGTGGGGACAATTGTAGGTTGGGTCAGAGTTGGGTGAGGCGCTGCGTGAGGAACCGGCGTTCCGGTGCGGAACACGGGCAGGCCAGCGCACGGGAGTACGCGGCTCGGGCCGCGTCGCAGTCGCCCAGCTCCGCCAGGAACGTCGCGCGGGCAGCGTGATGCAGGTGGTAGTCCCGCAGGCGGGGATCGTCGGCGATGGGATCGAGCGCGGCGAGTCCGGCGCGCGGTCCGTCGCGTTTGCCGATGGCGATCGCCCGGTTGAGTCGGACGATGCCGGTGGGTTGCAGGGTCAGCAGGTCGTCGTAGAGGGCCACGACCTGCGACCAGGGGGTGGCGGCGACCGACGGGGCCGCGGTGTGGATGGACGCGATGCCCGCCTGCAAATGCCACAGGCTCACCGTGGTGCCGTCGGCGGCGCGGTCGAGGTGGTGGAACGCCTCGGAGATCACCGGCTGGAGCCACCGCGTCCGATCCTGGTCGTCGAGAACCGCGAGATCCCCGTGCTCACTGAGGCGCGCCGGGAGACGCGCCGCCTGGAACAGCAACAGCGCAATGAGTGCATGGCTCGACGGTGTGGCTGTGCGCGGATGTCGAACGAGGAGCCGCGCCAGTCGCACCGCTTCCAGGCAGATGTCCTCATGCACGAGCGCGTCCCCTTCGCCGGCCGCGTACCCGGCGGTGAACATCAACGCGAGGGCGTCCTGGACCGAGGTCAGGCGCGCGGGCAGGTCGTGACCGGAGGGCACGACGACCTCCACGCCGATGTCGCGCAGTTGTCGTTTGGCGCGGACCAGACGTTGAGCCACCGCGCGCGTGTCCGCCAGCAGCCCGCGCGCGATTTCGTCCACACTGAATCCGCCGGCGACCTTCAGGGTCAGCGCGAGGCGACTCGCGGGCGGCAGTGATGGATGACACGTCATGAACATCAACGCCAGTGTGTCGTCGAGTTCGACGCCGGCGTCAGTTTCCGCGAGTGACAGGTGCGCGACGAGATGGGGCTCCACCTTCTCGGCAAATGTCCGATCCCGGCGGAGGATGTCGATCGCCCGGCGACGTGCGACCTCCAGCAGCCACGCGGGTGGGTTGTCGGGCACGCCACGTGTGGGCCAGGTGTGCAGCGCCGCCAGTAACGCCTCCTGCACCACGTCCTCGGCCAACTGCAGATGGCGCGATCCGAGCGTGTGCGTCAGCAACGCGACGAGTCGTCCGGCCTGGTGGCGGAACAGGTGCGCCACCAGGCCGGGCACCGCGGTCACGCCGGCAGGTCCTCGATTTCGCGCACCTCGATGGACCCGAACGCCAGATGCGGTGAGTCGCTCATGATCCGTACTGCCTCGGCGTAGTCGGCCGCCTGCAGCACATACACGCCACCCACAAGCTCGCGCGACTCGGCGTACGGGCCATCGGTCACGACCGGTCCGGCACCCCGGACCACGCGCCCCGTGCCGTCCACGAGTTTTTCGCCCATGACGAGGTGCCCTGACGCCCGCAGCGCGTCACCCCAGGCGATGTATTTCTCAATGACGGCCTGCATCTCGGCGGGGCCCAGACTGGCAAATCCGGACGGTTCATCTCTCAACAGGACAAGGAATCGGGACATCAGAGGCTCCTGGATTCGGGTGAGGACATTCTCACTCAGTGACATGACGAACGGCGGCAGTCGGAATTGACACGGTATTCGTTGACACCGTCAGCGTGGGTTAATAAGCTCCGCACATGCCTCGATTCTCAGTTCGTGTCTTCTCCCTGACGTTGCTGGCCGGTGCGCTGGCTGTGACCGTGGCGTGTGGCAAAAAGCAGCCGCCGCCGGCACCCGCGCCGCCACCGCCGCCGCCTGTGGTGGTGACGCCGCCGCCGCCACCTCCACCACCGCCGCCTGCACCGCAGCCGCCACCCCCGCCGCCACCGCCGGCCCCGCCGACCGAGGACCAGGTGTTTGCGAGCATGACGCTGGAGCAGCTCAATGCGCAGCGGCCGCTCGCCGACGTGTTTTTTGAATACGACAGCGCGGACCTGTCAGACACCGCGCGCGCGATCCTGCAGAAGAACGCGGACTGGCTGCGTCGCTGGGTGTCCACGACGATCACGATCGAAGGCCATGCGGACTCGCGTGGCACCAACGAATACAACCTGGCCCTCGCCGAACGTCGCGCCTCATCGGTGCGTGATTATCTGGTCAGTCTCGGGGTGCCCGTCACGCGCATGAGCATCGTGAGCAAGGGCGAGGAACAGCCGACCTGCACCGAGGACGCCGAGTCCTGCTGGTCACTCAACCGTCGCGGACGGTTTATCTTTACCGCAAAGTAGCGGCAGCGGCGATCTGCTGCGCCGCTTCGCGCGGCGCAGCAGCACCCGTAATCGGTCTTCCCACCACCAGATAACTGGCGCCCGCGCGCATGGCCTCATCCGGGGTCATCGTACGCGACTGATCGTTTTTGGCGTCGCCGGCGGCGCCGCCACGAATGCCCGGCGTCACAATCACAAAATCCGGACCACAGGCCGCGCGAATCGCCGCCGTTTCCAGTGGGGAGGCCACCACGCCGTCGAGGCCCGCATCCTGCGCCATCCGCGCGAGATACACGACCTGATCGAGCGGCGACTTGTCCACGCCCACCATCCGTAATGTGGCCGCGTCCATGCTGGTGAGCACCGTCACCCCAATCACGATCGGTCGCGTCTGCCCGCTCGCCGCTGCCTTGTCGGCAGCGTCTTTCGCCGCCGTCATCATGGCGGGGCCCCCGGAGGCGTGCACGTTCACCATCCACGCGCCGAGGCGGCTGGCCGACCCGACAGCACCGGCCACCGTGTTCGGGATGTCGTGGTACTTCAGATCGAGAAACACCCGGTCCCCGCGCATCGTCAAGGCCCGCACGATGTCAGGGCCTTCAGCGGTGAACAACTGGTTGCCCACTTTGTAGCCGCCGACCGTGCCACGCAGGGCATCCGCGATGGCGAGCGCTTCACGGGCCGTGGCGACGTCGAGAGCGACGAGTATCGGATTCATGTTCTGGACCTGACCTGACCCACGAGGTCGCCGACCCCGGCCAGCTTGTGGCGGTCGAGGTATGCGTTGATGCCGTCAATGAGCCCTTGCCACAGCAACGGCTCCACAAAATTTGCGGTGCCCACCTGCACCGCGTTGGCACCCGCAATGATGAATTCGAGCGCGTCGGTGACTGTCGCGATGCCGCCCATCCCGATGATCGGAATCTTCACGGCCTGACGGCACTCGTAGACCATGCGCACAGCGATGGGGCGAATCGCCGGGCCGCTGAGGCCGCCCATGCCGTTCGTCAATTTCGGCTGACGGGTTTCCACATCGATGGCCATCGCCAGGAAGGTGTTCACCAGCGAGATCGCATCCGCGCCGGCTTCTTCCGATGCGCGCGCAAACGACGCCGGGTCGGTGACGTTCGGTGTGAGCTTCGGAATCAGCGGCAGCGACGTGACCTTGCGGACGGCAGACACCACGTCGTGGGTGCCGATGAGGCTGCAGCCAAACTGAATGCCGCCTTCCTTGATGTTCGGACACGAGATGTTCAATTCGATCGCGTGCACGCCCTCGTGGTCCGACAGAATGCGCGAGACTTCGCAGTACTCGTCGATCGTGGTGCCGCAGACGTTGACGATCGTCGTGGCGCCCAGCGCCCGCAGTTCCGGAAGTTTCTCCGCGACAAACCGATGCACGCCGATGCCCTGCAGCCCAATCGCGTTGAGCATGCCCGCGGGTGTTTCGACAATGCGGGGCGGGGCATGGCCCTCGCGTTCATTCAGGAAGAGTCCTTTGACCGCCACGCCTCCAAGCGTGGAGATGTCGAAGGCCTTTGAATATTCGACGCCGTAGCCGAAACACCCCGAGGCTGCGATGACCGGGTTCTTCAGCGTGAGGGAACCGATGGGTACAGAAAGGTCTGCCATCAGTGGCCTCCCTGCAAGGTGTCCCACATCAAGGTGGACGCGTCAAAGACCGGGCCCTCGATGCACGAGCGCACAAGGTGTGTGCCGCCAGGACGGGTGACGCGCACCACGCAGCTGTAACAGCCGCCCATGCCGCACCCCATCACGGGTTCGAGCGACACAAACGACGGCCGGCCGTGGGTCGATGCGAGATCGGCGACTGCGCGCATCATCGGCGTGGGGCCGCAGGCGTAGAGCGTGACGGCGGTGTTCG
>CAZLJG010000086.1:0-11097 GCA_964559545.1 uncultured Solibacteraceae bacterium
GCATTGCACTCGCCGATGCCACGGGGACGGAACGGGTCGCTTCAGTGACGGGCGGCAAGGTCGACGTGCGTCACATGAGCCGGACGCTGCGGGACGCCGCTGCCGCCGGAGGGCCGGCGTTCCTGGCGATGCATGCGAACGAGGGAGAGGTCCCGCACCTGGTGATCGTGGCACCCGTCCTCACGGGACTCGGCGTGGTGACGATTTGGATCGATGCGGTTCCGGCGCTTACAGGTGTCGTGCACGCCTGGCCCGTCGCGGCAGCGACGGCGAGAACACAAATTGTGATGCGGAGCGGCGAGGATGCCCTGCTGCTCAATGGACTGCTTGACTCGGCGGTGGTGAACGCGTTCCCTCGTGTGCCGATGTCTCGTAGCGACCTGCCGGTGGTGCAGGCGATTCTCACCGGCCAGGGGGTCACCGAGTTGGTGGATGAACGCGGCACCGTGGTCGTGGCCGCGATGGCGCCGATTCGCGGCAGTCCCTGGCATCTGGTGGTGACCCAGGCGCGTGATGAGGTCCTGGCCCCATTGCGCGTGCGTGCCGCTCTCATCGCGACCATCGCGCTGTTGCTGATTGTCGCCGCAGGCGCTGCGCTCGGCGTGGTCTGGCGCGGGCAGTCGCGACAGGTGGAGGACGACGAACGACGGGTGCTTGAGTCGCTGAAGTCGATGGCGGAAGTGGTGGAAGCCAGCCCCGTCGTGCTGTTCAAGTGGAAGGCCGTGGACACGTGGCCGGTCGAGTGGGTGTCGGCCAACGTGGCCCGATGGGGGTATGCCCCGGAGCGGCTCATGGCGAACGACCCACCGTTTGGAAACCTGCTGCACCCGGAGGATCGGGAGCGCGTCAACGACGAGGTCCGTCACTTCAGCCTGTCCGGCGCAGAGTCGTTTGGGCAGGAATATCGGATCCTCACGGCAGACGGACGCATCGTCTGGGTGGACGATCGCACCACGGTCATGCGGAATGCGCAGGGAGCGGTGGTGCGTTTCAAGGGCACGCTGACGGATATCACCGAGCGCAAACAGCTCCAGGCCCAATTTGTGCAGGCGCAGAAGATGGAGACGGTGGGCCGTCTCGCCGGCGGTGTGGCGCACGATTTCAACAACCTGCTGACCGTGATCAACGGGTATGCCGAGTTCGCCTTGTCGGGCATGGCTCCCACGGACCCCCACCGCGAAATGGTCCAGGAAATTCGCGACGCCGGTCAGCGGGCGGAAAGTTTGACGCGGCAGTTGCTCACCTTCAGTCGCCGCGAAGTGGTGCAGGCGACGTCGGTGAATCTCAATGTCATCGCCGATCAGATTCGAAAGATGCTCGAACGGTTGATTGGCGAAGACGTCCGGTTGACGTTTGATCTGGATCCCGAATTGTGGCGTGTGAGGGCCGATGCCGGGCAGATCGAACAGGTCATCATGAATCTGGCGGTGAACGCCCGTGATGCGATGCCCGATGGCGGGACGTTGGTGGTGACGACGCGTAATGTGCCAGGGGATTCCGATACGGTGCTGCTGGCGGTGGCGGACACCGGGTGCGGCATGGACGAGGCCACGCAAACGCAGATGTTCGAGCCGTTTTTCACCACCAAAAAGGTGGGGCAAGGGACCGGGCTTGGCCTCGCCACCGTGTACGGCATCGTCACGCAGGCGGGTGGGCGCATCGAGGTCTCAAGCGCCGTCGGTCGCGGGTCGACCTTCAGTGTCTTCCTGCCGCGACTCGATCGGGATGTCGAGCCTGGCGGTGACATCGGGCGGGCTGATGGCCTTGTCCGCGGCACCGAACGCATCCTGCTGGTGGAAGACGAGACGGCGTTGCAGCGCATCGCCGTGCGCATTCTTGATGCGGCGGGGTACCGCACCGTGTGTGCATCGAACGGCCACGAGGCCCTGGCGATGTGTGCGCGTGACGCAGAGCCGTTCGATCTCCTATTCACGGACGTAGTTATGCCGGGCATGAGCGGCCACGAGCTGGCGGCGCAGTTGGCGGTGTCACGTCCCGCGATGAAGGTGTTGTTTGCGTCGGGGTATCTCCACGACGCGTTCCCGGAGCGCACGCGATTGGGGCCCGATGTGCAGTTTCTCGCGAAGCCGTACACGCCCGCGTTGCTCACCGCGAAGGTGCGCGCCGTGCTCGACCGGACGTGATATCTTCCCGCCATCCCCGGAGGCTGTTTTCACCATGAGTACTCGACGATCCCTTGCCCGCGTGATGTTCATTGGACTGCTGGCGCTTGTGCCGTATGCGTTGCTGGCCCAGACCCAGGCCCCGGCCCCTCAGGCGCCGCAGGCGCCCCAGAGTTGGGCAGACCGCATCATTGCCCAGGAGGGGTATGCGACCCCGCCACCTGAACTCGCGTCTGCGGTGCTTGCGCCACGTCATCTCAACACGACGCTCGGCAACCTGAGCCCGGACAAGCAGTGGTTCCTCGACGAGGTGGACGACGGCCCGGTCGTCATGGCCACGTTCTCAAAGCCGTTTGACGAACTCGGTGGCGTGTTCATTGACGCCAGAGCGAATCGCAGCCGTGCACTCACCGTGCGTAACAACGTGGCGATTCAGTTGATTTCCGCGACCGACGGCACAAAGCGCGCCGTGCAGTTGCCCGCCGGTGCCCGGGTTTCGGGCGCCCAGTGGTCGCCGACCGGCTCACACGTCGTGTTCCTGATGCACGGCGTCGATGCGACCCACATCTGGATGGCGGATGTCGCCACGCTCAAAGCGCGTCAGATCACGAAGACGCCACTGCTCGCGACGATGACCTCCTCGGTGCAGTTCACGAAGGACGGCAAACATCTGGCCGCAGTGTTTGTGCCCGAGGGGCGCAAGCCGCGTCCGGTGAAGCCCGAAGCGCCGACCGGACCCGAGGTCAGCCTCGCGCTTGGCAACGATCGCAACCGGCTGCGGACGTACGCCAGTCTGATGAAGACGCCGCACGACTTCGAATTGCTCGAATGGCACGCGACGGGGCAGATCGCGCTCGTGGACGTCGCGACGCAGGCGGTGAAGAAGTTCGGCACGCCGCAGATGTTCCGGTCGTTTGATCTGGCACCGGACGGCCAGCATGCGCGGATTACCCGCATGACCAAGCC
Organism: uncultured Solibacteraceae bacterium; assembly: GCA_964559545.1. Lineage (GTDB taxonomy): Bacteria > Acidobacteriota > Vicinamibacteria > Vicinamibacterales > SCN-69-37 > SYFT01. The sequence goes on from CAZLJG010000086.1 coordinate 3,090, forward strand.
GTTCTCCTACATCGTTCCGGTCAGCAGCTTCGGCCAGGTCGAAGAAGTGTGGGACGCGACCGGGAAGGTACTTCTCGAACTGTCCAAACGCGACCTCAACCTCGGCGTGCAGCAGGACAATCCGGACCCGGCGGCGGCCCCGGCGGGTGGACGTGGCGGTGGCGCGGCCCAGGGCGGACGTCGTGAACTCGCGTGGCGTCCGGACGGGCAGGGCTTCACCTACGTCGAGCAGGAACCGGCACCGGCCGCGCCTGCGGGCCGTGGCGCGGATGCGCCGGCCGGCGGTGATGCGCCGCCTGCCGCGGGTGGGGGTGGCGCACGACAGGGTGGTGGTCGCGCCGGCGGTGCGGCCGCCGCGCCGCAGCGTCCTGATCGTGTGTATCAGTGGCTGCCCCCGTTCACGGATGCCACCAAGAAGGTCATCTACGAAAACAACACGCGGCTGACCGGGCACCGTTTCTCGGAAGACATGCAGATGTTGTTCTTCCGTGAAACGTCGGGCACCACGGCCACCGACTTCGCGGTGGACCTGACCGCTCCAACCCAGAAGCACCGCGTCCTCAGCTATTCCACGAGCGACTTCTACGCCAACCCAGGCACGATGATGAGTGTGGGCGGCGGTGGTGCGGCCGGTGGTCGTGGCGGCGGTGGTGGCGGCGCCGTGCTGCTCTCGAAGGATCGCGCGAACGTGTATTACTCCGGCACGGTGTACGACAAGGCCCCGGCGGACGTCGGGCCGAAGACGTTCATCGATCAGGTCGCCATTCGGACGGGCGCGAAGGAACGCATCTTCGAAAGCAGCAACGCCAACATGTTCGAGCGGGTGTCGAGTGTGCTCGATATCGACGCCAGGCGCTTCATCCTCGCGGTCGAAGGGCCGACGATGCCGCCGCAGAACTTCCTGCTCGACAACGGCGTGCGCAAACAGTTGACCAACAACGAAGACATGCATCCCGACCTCACCAATGCGCCCAAAGAGCGATTTGTGGTCGAGCGGCCCGATGGCTTCAAGTTCCGCGTGGTCGTCAATCTGCCGCCCGGGTATCAGAAGGGGACGCGGCTGCCCGCGCTGTTCTGGTTCTATCCGCGCGAGTACGCGACGCAGGAGGCGTATGACACGCCGGATCGCACGTACAACAAGAACGCCTTCCAGAATTTCGGCGTGCGTTCGATGGAGTATTTCGTGCGGCTCGGGTACGCCGTCGTCGAACCGGATGCGCCGATCGTCGGGCCCGCCGGCCAGATGAACAACAACTACGTGCACGATCTGCGGAACAACCTCGCCGCGACGATTGATGAACTCGATCGGCGTGCGCTGGTGGACCGGCATCGCATCGGCATCGGTGGTCACAGTTACGGCGCGTTTTCGACCGTGAACGCGATGGTGCATACGCCGTTCTTCAAGGCGGGCATTGCCGGTGACGGCGCCTACAACCGCACGCTGACGCCGCTCGGGTTCCAGAGCGAACAGCGCGACCTGTGGACGGCGCCAAACGTGTACCTCGGCATGTCGCCCTTCCTGAACGCGAACAACCTGACGGGCGCGCTGTTGATGTATCACGGCATCCACGACCAGAACGTGGGCACCGACCCGGATAACTCGATCCGTCTCTTCCATGCGCTGAACGGCCTCGGCAAGACGACCGCGCTGTACATGTATCCGCTGGAAGATCACGGCCCGGCGACGAAGGAAACGTTGCTTGACCTGTGGGCGCGGTGGGGCGCGTGGATGGACAAATACGTCAAGAACGCCGGCAAGGTGGACAACCCACCGCCGGCGACGTCGGGCGGTGGCGGAGGTCAGCAGTGATCGCGCGGCCAGTGCGCGCGCGGCGGCTTGTTCTGGCCGGCGTTGCGCTGGCCGCGGTCTTTTCGGTTCCTCTCTGGACGTCGGCGCAGGATCAGGGGATCCGCGCCGACTACGATCGCGCATCGTCGTTGCGTGATCGCGTCACCGGCAGAGCCGTGGACGTGATCGCCGACAACGCATGGATTGAGGGCACGTCGAAGCTCTGGTATCGGAAGTCCGTACCGGGCGGTTCGTCGTTTGTGCTCGCCGATGCTGCGGCCGGCACCAAGGCTCCGGCGTTTGATCACGTGCGCTTGGCCGCGACCCTCTCGATCGCAACCGGCAATACCTACACGGCCGTGACGTTGCCGTTCACGACGCTGACGTTCACGGACAATCAGCAGACGATCGAGTTCTCCATCGGGGGTGGGGCGGCGGCGGCACGGTGGCGCTGCACCCTTGCGGCCTATACCTGTGCGCGGGTGCCTGGTGCACCTGCCGGCCCAGGTGCTGGTCGCGGTGGCGGCCGCGCAGGAGGTGGCGGTGCCGGACCTGCCGGGCCTGGTGCTCCAGACGCGCTGATTCGTCGCGCCGAGAATGGCTCGGAGGCCACGATCCGCAATTTCAACGTCTGGGTCCGGACGCAGCCGTCCGGCGAATTCACGCCGCTGAGCACGGATGGCTCGGAGGGCAACGGCTACACGTTGAACTCCCTGCGCTGGTCACCCGACTCGAAGAAGATCGCCATCTTCAAGCGCCGGCCCGGCTACAACCGGCAGGTGCACTACATCGAGACGTCACCGACCGATCAGGTGCAGCCCAAACACTCGTCGATCTTCTACCGCAAGCCCGGCGATGAGGTGGACTTCGACCTGCCGGTGATCTTCAATCTCGAGACCAAGACGACGCACGTGGGCGATCAGGCGCTCTTCGCCAATCCGTACGCCAACAGCCGGCTGGAGTGGCGCAGAGACAGCCGCGCCGTGACGTTCGAGTTTAATCAGCGCGGCCATCAGGTCTATCGTGTGCTCGAACTGGACGCGACCACGGGCCGCACGCGTGCGGTGATCGAAGAGACCAGCAAAACCTTTGTGGAGTACTCGGGCAAACGCATCCGCGAGGATGTGAGTGATGGCCGCGAGATCATCTGGGCGTCCGAGCGCGACGGCTGGAACCATCTCTATCTCTACGACGGCGTGACCGGTCAGGTGAAGAACCAGATCACGCGCGGACCGTGGGTGATTCGTGGTGTGGATCGTGTGGATGCCGAGGCCCGGCAGATCTGGTTCCGCGCGAGCGGGATGAACCCGGCGCAGGACCCGTATTTTGTCCACAACTACCGCATCAACTTCGACGGCACCGGACTCACCGCATTGACCAGTGCCGACGGCACCCATACGGTGAGTTGGTCCACCGATCGGCAGTTTTATCTGGATACCTGGTCGCGGGTTGATCTGGCGCCGGTCGCGCAGTTGCGCCGCACCAGTGATCAGTCGGTGGTGCTGGAGCTTGAAAAGGGTGACATGACGCCGCTGCTCAAGACGGGCTGGAGTGCGCCGGAAGTGTTTGTGTCCAAGGCCCGCGACGGCAAGACCGACATCTGGGGCATCATCATCCGCCCGACAAATTTTGATCCGTCGAAGAAGTATCCGGTGATCGAGAACATCTACGCCGGCCCGCAGGGTTCCTTTGTGCCGAAGACCTTCAGCACACAACTCGGCATGCAGGCCCAGGCTGAACTCGGGTTCATCGTGGTGCAGATCGACGGTCTCGGCACCTCCAACAGGTCAAAGGCCTTCCACGACGTGGCCTGGAAGAACCTCGGCGATGCCGGATTCCCGGACCGAATCATCTGGCACAAGGCCGTCGCCGCGAAGTACGCGTGGTACGACAGTTCACGCGTCGGGATCTACGGCACGTCAGCCGGCGGCCAGAACGCGACGGGCGCCCTGTTGTTCCATCCGGAGTTCTACTCGGTGGCGGTCTCCGCGGTCGGCTGTCACGACAACCGCATGGACAAGATCTGGTGGAACGAGCAGTGGATGGGCTGGCCCGTCGGCCCCGAATACGCGGCCTCGTCGAACGTGGACCACGCGAAGAATCTGCAGGGACGCATGTTGCTCGTGGTCGGCGAGATGGACACCAACGTGGACCCGGCTTCAACCATGCAGGTCGTGAACGCGCTCATCCGCGCGAACAAGGACTTTGACCTGTTGGTGATTCCCGGCGCCGGCCACGGATCGGGTGGCGCCTACGGCGAACGCCGCCGGTTCGACTTCTTCGTCAAGCACCTGCGCGGCGTGGATCCGCCCAACTGGAACATGCCCAAGGCGGCGACCACCGAGCTGGCGTTTGATGATGTGACGCCCGGATGGGTCGAGTCGGAACACTGGGAGAACGGAGCGCAAGGGCTTCAGCCCTTGCGATGACCCAAGGGCTAAAAGCCCTTGGGCTCCGTACGTTAATCCTTATCGTCTTCGGGCGCCGTAGCGGCCGGATCGTCGAAGTCACCGAGGCCCGCCGGGGCGTCGTCATCCGGCAGGTCGTAGAGACCGCCGAGACGGCCGGTGTAGCGTTCCTTGATGGGGCCTTTGGGGCCCCGTTCCTTGGTTTCCCAACGCTTTTCGCTGCCCGCGCTCTTCTTCTTCGGCGGACCGAAGTTTTTGCCGGGAGGGGAGGGGGGACCGCCGCCGGGGCGGAAGCCGCCGCCTCCACCGGGCGTGAACCCACCCGGGCGCGGCGTGAAGCCACCACCGGGAGGCCGCGGGGCAAAGCCACCGGCCGGGCGTTCTTCACGCGGCCGGGCCTCGCTCACTGACAGGGAGCGGCCCATGAACGGCTGCTGGTTGAACCGTGTGACGGCCTCCTCGGCCTTCGGACGCTCCAGGTATTCAACGAACGCGAACCCTCGGGGACGCCCGGTCTCGCGATCGACTGGGATCACAACCTGAGACGGATCACCTACCGCGGCGAAATGCGCGCGGAGGTCGGCCTCAGTTGCCCCGTAGGGCATATTGCCAACAAACAGACGTACTGCCACGTTCTCGTGTCCTCTACTCGGAATCAGGGGGAAGGGATGACTGTGTGAGGGGTGTCACAGGCGGAACAACCAGTGGAATGGTGTGAACGGTCGGAGAATAACAAAGGCGCCCCCAGATCGCAAATGCGGGATGCGATAACATGGGCCGCTTGGCGTCCATGGACGATTCTTCACCGACCGTGCCAGCCCGGCCCCCCGGCCAACTGGTCGTTCGCGGCGCGCGAACACACAACCTGAAAGGGGTCGATTTGACCCTGCCGCACCGGCAACTGGTGGTGTTCACCGGGGTCAGCGGATCGGGCAAATCCTCGCTCGCCTTCGACACCATCTACGCCGAGGGCCAGCGCCGGTATGTGGAATCGCTGTCCGCCTACGCCCGCCAGTTTCTCGAACGTATGGAGAAGCCGGACGTGGATGGGATCGACGGCATCGCGCCCGCCATTGCCATTCGCCAGAAAAACAGCGTGCGGAATCCCCGGTCGACGGTGGGCACGACCACGGAAATTCACGACTACCTGCGCCTGCTCTGGGCGCGGGCCGGCCGGACGATCTGCCGCCAGTGTGGCCGTGAGGTCATCCGCGAGAGCCCGGATGTCGTGGCCGGGGCCCTGATGGAGCTGCCGGAAGGGACGCGGCTACTGGTTGGGTTCGACATGTCCCTGGAGTCGCTGGCTGAGCTGCCCGAAGAGGAAGATCCGCTGACGGCCGCTTTGGGCCGCTTGCGTCGCCGCGGGTTCGGCCGCGTGCTGGTGGACGGCGCGGTCGTGGACCTCGAGGATGTGGATCTCAGCCGACTGCGTGGCCGCACCACTCTGGCGGTCATCGTGGATCGCATCAAGGTGGAAGCGTCGGTGCGCGGGCGGCTGACCGAGTCGGTCGAGGCTGCGTTCCACGAAGGAGACGGCGCGGCGTTTGCGCTCGAAGTGGACGCGAGCGGCACGCTGGGGACGGCCCATCGATTCTCCGAGCGTTTTGAGTGCCGGCCGTGTGGGCTGGCCTATGAGCTGCCGCAGCCGCGACTGTTTTCCTTCAACAACCCGTTTGGCGCGTGTCCCACGTGTCACGGCTTCGGCAACGTGATTGAGCTCGACCTGGATCTGGTGATTCCGGATCACGGCAAGAGTGTGAACGGGGGCGCGATCGAGCCCTGGACCAAGCCGCACTATCGCGGGTGTCTCGTGGACCTGAAGCGCGCAGCCAAAGTGGCCGGCGTTCGTCTGGATGTGCCGTGGCGCGATCTGACCGACGTCGAGCGCAAGTTCATCGTCGACGGCGCGGTCGGGCCGACGAAGGATGAAGACGGGGAGAACGTCAAATACCCAGGCATTCGCGGCTTCTTCAAGTGGCTCGAACGCAAAAAATACAAGGTCCATGTCCGCGTGTTCCTGAGCCGGTACCGCGGCTATCAGACGTGCGTGGCGTGTGGCGGCACCCGGCTGCGTCAGGAAGCGCGTGATGTGCGCGTGAGTGGCCGCACCATCGACGCCGTCTGTGCGCTCACGGTGAAGGACGCGGCGGCGTTTTTTGAGACGCTGGATCTCTCGGTAAAAGAAGCCGCCGTGGCCGACAAGGTGCTGCGCGAGATTCGGCGCCGACTGGGGTTCCTGGCTGACGTCGGCCTCGACTACCTGACGCTCGACCGGCTGTCGTCCACGTTGTCGGGCGGCGAGTCGCAGCGCATCAACCTGGCGACGTCGCTCGGCTCGGCGCTGGTGGACACGTTGTATGTGCTCGACGAACCGTCGATCGGCCTGCATCCGCGCGACAACGAGCGCTTGATTGCGATCCTGTTCCAGTTGCGGGATCAGGGGAACTCGGTGCTGGTCGTTGAACACGACGCGGACATGATTCGTGTGGCCGATCAGGTCGTGGACCTCGGACTCGGTGCCGGCGAGCAGGGCGGCAGGATTCTGTATGCGGGCCCGCTCGCAGGACTCCTTGAAGAGCCCCGCTCACTCACGGGCAAGTATCTGCGCGGCGATCTGGCGATTCCGGTGCCTGACAAACGCCGCAAGGCGCAGGCACAGCGGTTGCGCATCCGTGGCGTCACCGAGCACAACCTGAAAGGCATCGACGTCGAGATTCCGCTCGGTGTGTTCACGTGTGTCACCGGCGTCAGCGGGTCCGGCAAGTCCACGCTGGTGCACGACGTCATCTATGCGGCGGCCAAGCGCGCGAAGGGTGACTGGGATCGGCGCGTCGGCACATACCAGCAGATCGAAGGGCTCGAGTATGTGACCGACACCATTCTGGTGGACCAGCAGCCCATCGGCCGCACACCGCGATCAAATCCCGTCACGTATCTCAAGGCGTTTGATCCCATCCGCGAGCTGTTTGCGTCCACCAAGGACGCGAAGACCCACGGCCTCACCGCGAGCGCGTTTTCGTTCAACGTCCCCGGCGGCCGCTGCGAAACCTGCGAGGGCGAAGGCCAGGTGCGGGTCGAAATGCAGTTTCTCGCCGACGTCTTTGTGCCGTGTGACGGCTGCGACGGCAAACGTTTCAAGCCGCAGGTGCTCTCGGTCAAATACAAGGGCCGCAACATCGATCAGGTGCTGTCGCTGACCGTGCGCGAGGCGCTGACGTTTTTTGGCAATACGCCGAAGGTTGCGCGTCGCCTACAAGTGCTCGAGGAGATCGGCCTCGGCTATCTCCGTCTCGGCCAGCCGGCGACCACGTTGTCGGGTGGGGAAGCGCAGCGCATCAAGATTGCCTCACACCTGGTGGCGCAGGGCGGCGAGCGCATTCTCTACGTGCTGGATGAACCCACCACCGGGTTGCACTTCGACGACATCGCGAAGCTCCTGGCGGCATTCAAGAAACTCCTCGCGGCGGGGCACACGCTGCTCGTCATCGAGCACAACCTCGACGTGTTGAAGACGGCCGACTGGATCATCGACCTCGGCCCCGAAGGCGGCGATGCGGGCGGTGAAGTGGTCGCGGTGGGCACACCCGAACAGGTCGCCCAGCACCCCACATCACACACCGGTCGCTACCTCAAGCCCGTGCTCGACGCGTGGGTGGCGGCCGACGACAGCGACTAACGCGCCATCTGTTCGACGCGCGTTTCGATCGTGATGCGCTTGCCGCGGCGCACGACATCCACCTTGACCGTATTGCCAATCTTCTCGTTCGCGATCGTGCGGAAGAACGTCGTCGTATCCGTCACGATCGCGAAC
>CAZLJG010000087.1:0-10923 GCA_964559545.1 uncultured Solibacteraceae bacterium
GTGCGCCTCGTCGGGCACGGGGCCATGGAGGACAAGTTCCTGCAACGCAAAAGGAACGGACGCGCTCGGCGCCGCAACGCCACCGCCCAGCACCAATCCCAGTCCGGCCTGGAGGGCACCGTCGAGCAGTCCGGGAGGCAACGCGCCTCGATCGAGCACGGACGTACGCGACTCGGCGCGCCGAAGGTCAACCAGCACCTCCGTCGAGGAGTACCGCAGGCGCGTGAGCGTCCGGAAGGACGGGCCGTAGACGATGCCCGCGCCGGCAAACAGCGCGTAACATTCCGACACATCGAACTCGCGATCGCAGCGCGCGCCAATGGCGTCCAGATCCAGTCGGGCCGCAGGCGGATGGTCGTTCGCGCGCGCGATGACCGTGCCGCCGGCACATCGCTCTCCGTCACACAGCAGTGCAAACCGGATTCCATCGGACGTGGAGTCAAACGTCACCGCCACCGTCGTCGCCCGTTCAACGATCACGGGGCGCACCCAGCTGACTTCCCGCAAGGCTGCGACGGGACCATGCCCCGCCGAGTCGGCTGCCGCGCGCACCAGCTCAAGCATGGCCACCGCCGGCAGGACCGGGCGACCCAGCACCTGATGATCCGCGACACACGCATCGTCGGCCCGCAGATGGGTGTGGACGTGAGGAGGCGCGGACGACGCGACCACCGGCACATCGGGCCAGCATCGTTCGCGCTCAAACGGATACAGCGGCAATGAGAGACGACGGCACTGGACACCCGCCGACACCTCAGTCCACGGCACATCGAAGCCCTTGACGTACAGACCCGCCAGCGCCAGCAGCGCCGCGGCCGCGTCCGCGCTACCGGAGGGCAGGATGCGTCGCCGTTCAATGGTGTTGCGCAGCACCTCGCGATAGATTGCGAGGTCGGCAGTATCAGGTCGATCCCCGCGTCCAACCAGCACGCCTGGAGGCACTCGGCCTTCCAGGGCCGACCGAAGCGCTGTCGCAAGCTCGCTCAGTGACCTGGCCACGACGGCACAGCGGTGGTCGAAGTGTCGCCGGCCGCAGCTGAGCGTGAAGGCCACATCGACCATCGACGCGTCGCCGTGTGCATCCGCCCATGCCGCCAGATCCGCCATCCGCCGACGCAGGCCGTCCGGCGTCCTTGCCGACACCACCACAAGGTGATCGTCGGCCGCCGGTGACGAACGGTGCATCGGTGTGGCTGCCGGATACTCCTCAAACACCATGTGCGCGTTGGTGCCGCTCAATCCAAATGAACTCAGCGCGGCGAACCGGGTGGATGATCCGGGTGCCGGATCCCAATCCCGGTATTCGGTATTGACGTAGAACGGGCCACGCTCAAGCGCGATGTGTTCGTTCAGTTGGTCATAGTGGAGGGTGGGCACCAACTTGCGGTGCGAGAGACACAGCAGTGCCTTGATCGCCCCGGCCACGCCGGCGGCCGCGAGTGCATGGCCGATGTTGGACTTGACGGATCCGATCGCACAGTACCCTTCCGCGCTGGTGGACTGCCTGAACGCGCGCGTCAAGGCCTTGACCTCGATCGGGTCGCCGAGTTTCGTGCCGGTGCCGTGCGCTTCGACCAGGCCGATCGCCGAGACCGGAATGCCGAACTCGCGATACACACCGGCTTCGAGCTGCTCCTGCGACACGGCGCTGGGCGCAGTGATCCCGTTGGTGGCGCCGTCGTAGTTGACTGCCGACCCGCGAATGACGCCGTAGATGTGATCGCCGTCACGTTCGGCGTGATCCAGACGTTTCAGGAGGAGTACTCCCACGCCTTCAGCCAGCACAAATCCGTCGGCGTTCTGATCAAACGCCCGGCACTGACCGGTGGGCGACAACATGGCGCCGCGACTGGTCATGACGTGCATCATCGGCGTGGTCATCACATACACGCCGCCGGCCAGCGCGGTCTCACACTCCCCCGCCCAGATGCCCCGGCAGGCCTGATGCAGCGCCACAAGCGAGGAGGAACAGGCGGTATCAATCGCCATGTTCGGCCCCTTGAGATCGAGGAAGTACGCAATCCGGCCCGACAACATCGAACAGGTGTTGCCCAGCAGCGACTGGGCACCCGGTGTTTCCTGCGCCGCATTGAGCACGTTCAGGTAGTCACCCTGGCCCACGCCGACAAACACCCCACACGGCGTGCCGGCCAACGCACCAGGGTCATAGCCGGCGTCTTCGATCGCGTGCCAGGCGGTCTGCAGGAACAGCCGCTGCTGCGGATCCATCTGCGCGGCCTCAGCCGGCGACAGGCTGAAGAACAGCGGGTCGAACTCGTCGACGCCAGCAAGAAATCCGCCCCATCGCGAATACGTCTTGTTCGGCTGCATGGGCCGGGGGTCGTACACCGCATCAATCGACCAGCGCGACGCCGGCACTTCGCTCACGCTGTTGAGACCGTGCGAGAGGTTGCGCCAGAACTCGTCGAGATTGGCGGCCCCGGGGAACCGGCCCGCCATGCCGATGACCGCAATGCCCTGTGGCACTGACGACGACCTCTCGGGCGTCGCGGCAGCGGCCGCGGCAGCGGCAGACACGGTAGGTTCGAGTGCGATCGGCGCTCTGACCGGCGCCGACTTCACGACTGGCGCGGCAGGCGTCGCCGACAGCACGACCTTGGCGCGAGTCGGCGCAGCGGGAGTTGCAGGCGCGACAGGCGCAGCCACAACGGGCACCGGCTCGACGGGTACCGGCTGCCCGGTGGACCGGGCAGACGCCACGGACGCATTCAGGTGGGCCACCTGTTCCGCCACATGACGCGCATACTTCTCGACGGTTGGACAGTCGTACAGCACGACGGCATCAAGCGAGAGACCGAACTCGGCATTGACATCCCGCGCGAGTTCCACGGCAGCGATCGAGTCCACCCCCATGTCCTGGAAGGTCGATTCCGCGCGCACATGGGATTCGTCCATATGCAGCAGATGCGCGACGATGGTTCGAATTCTGGCCTCGATGGCCTTCGCATCCGTCGGTGCGGGGGACACTGGCGATGCGACCGGTGGCGGAACCGGCGCGGCGTCACCGAGTGATTCGAGCCGATCGATGCGCTGCTCGATGGCCTGCCGCACATCGGCACGTGTGATCGTCTCGTCGTGCATCGCCAGTTCTTCGGCGACGACGCGTGGTAACTGGTCAAGCAGGCGCTGTGCCATCGTCTTCTTGAGCAGCGTGAGCGCGTGGCGCGGCTTGGCCGCCAGTGACCGGGCTCTCGCCATCGCCTCAGGCAACACCTGTGCACGGGTGGTCACGGTCAGTGGCGCGCCTTTGTCCTTGATGGCCTGGCCGGTGAGCGAGTCCGCCGAGAACATCATTTCCTGCGCCAGATTGGCGCCGAACTTCTCCCGGAAAAACAGCGTGCCTCCCATGCCTGGCGTGAAGCCGAACTGCATGAAGTTGGCGCCGTACACACTTTCCGCGGCGAGATAGATGATGTCGGCCTGGCAGCCGAACGCGAGCCCTCCGCCAACCGCGTGCCCTTCCATCGCCGCGATCACCGGCACGGGACAGTCAAGCAGGCCACGGTAGACAAACGGGACGTCGGAATACTTCAGCCGGCCTTCGGAGATGCCGACCAGCGCTTCCTTCGTTCCGCCGAGACAGAACACCTCGTCGTACCCGGCCAGCACGACCACCTTGATCCGTGAGTCTGCGCTGATGGCGGTGAAGATCCGCTCCAGCTCTTCAACAAACACACCGGCCATCTGATTGCGCTGGGCCCGGTCGTGCATCATCACGAACGCAATCGAGTCATCAATCAGGCGGGCGCTGATGAGCGAGAGCTCGACCGGCAGTGACACCGTTGCCCCCGTCGTTCGCGGCGCCACCGGCTTCTGATAACTGTCGAACCAGTACCGCTGTGACCGATCAAACGGGTACGTCGGCAGACTGACGCGTCGCGGACGCGCTCCCGAGTACCACTGATGCCAATCAACCGCCCCGCCCTGGGCCCAGAGACGCGCCAACTCCGTCGGCGTGCGCCCAGCCATGGCCGCGTCAATCTGCGCAGCCAGCTCGGGCCGGCCTCGTGTGCCGCCGCGCGTCGGCACCTCCCGGTTGCCCACACCAACACACACGCCTTCCACCAGTGCCGGGTGCTTCAGCCAGGCCTCAAGCCGCGTGCGTGCGTCATCGATCGACCGCGCCACAAACGCCAGCCGGCACTCCATGGTCTCGCGTCCGACCTGCAGGGTGTACGCGATGTCTGCCAGCGTGTGCTCTGTGTGCTCGATGTGATCGCGCAGGCGCATCGCAGCCTGTCTGAGCCGATCCTGATTCTGGGCGGAGAGGACGATGATGGCCGGCGCGTCGCTGACCGGCGCCGCGTCGCGCAGCCCCACGCCTTCCTCGATCAGCACATGGGCATTCGACCCGCCGGCGCCGAACGACGAAATGCCCGCCACACGTCGACCACTCGCAGGGGCCCAGTCCGCCACGCTGCGCTGCACCACAAACGGCGTGGCGTCGAAATCAATGTTCGGGTTGAGCCGCTCCGCGTGCAGCGACGGCACGAGCGTGTGGTGCTGCAGCTGCAACAGGACCTTCGTGACGCCGGCGACGCCCGCCGCGGCCTCGCAATGGCCGATGTTGGACTTCACCGATCCGATCGCGCACGGATGCCCGGCCTCGCCGCCATACGCCTGGCTGAGACCGGCGATCTCGATCGGGTCGCCAAGCGACGTGCCCGTCCCGTGGGCTTCCAGGCAGCTGACCTCACCCGGCGAGATACCGGCCGTCGTCATCGCCCGGCGAATCACCGCAGCCTGCGCGTGAGGATTCGGGACGGTGTACCCGTTGGTCTTGCCGCCGTGGTTCACGGAGGTGCCGCGGATCACACCAAGGACCCGATCGCCATCGCGAACCGCCGCATCGAGCGGCTTGAGCAAGAGGCACCCGACACCTTCGGCCGGCACATAGCCATCCCCGTCAGCGCCGAAACTTTCGCAGCGTCCCCGGCTCGACACAAACTGGCCCTGCGACAGCACCAGATATTTGTTGGGGTGGATCGACAGATTCACGCCCCCGGCCAGCGCCATGGCGCACTCACCTGCTTGCAGGCTCTGACACGCCAGATGCAGTGCGGTCAGCGACGACGAGCACATCGTGTCGATGCTGATGCTGGGACCGTTGAAATTGCAGAAGTACGACACACGGTTCGCCACACCGGCGGCAATGCCGGCCAGTGCAATCTGCTGGCCGCGCGCCTGCTGTTCCGCACCATAGAGCTGATACTCGTGGTACGTCACTCCGACAAACACCCCGACGTTGCCCGACACCCCGTCGTCCTGCAGCGACCGGCGGGTGTAGCCGCCATCTTCAAGCGCGGACCAGGCGGTTTCCAGGAAGAGGCGCTCCTGCGGATCCATGCGCTCGGCCTCGCGCGGCGCGATGTTGAAAAACGCGGCGTCGAAACGATCGACGTCCTCGAGGAATCCACCCGACCGATACGTGCCTCGATTCGCATCCCAGCGCCCGGCCGGGACCTCGGTGACGCAATCGATACCGTGCGACAGGTTGTGCCAGAACTGCGAGAGGTCCGCGGCCTGCGGGTACCGTCCAGCCATGCCGATGACGGCTACGGGGACCCGCTCCCGCTGTGCGACGGGAGCCGGGACACTCGCCGCCCCCGCGGCGCGCGCCTCCGCCCGGATCGCGTGACACTGGCGCAATCCCTCTTCGCGGGAGACGCGACCTTCGCTGATGTCCTTGAGTATGGACGCTATGCGCTGAGTAAACATTTTGGTACCTACAACGATCCCAGCAACTCATCATCGGAGAGTTCGCCGTTCATGAACTGCTCCGCGAGTTGTTCGAACACGGCATCGACATCACGGCGCTGGCCGAGGATGTCCGCGAGTTTTGACTGATGCGCCCGGAGGAAGTACTCCACCAGTTCACCGAGCGTCTGATACTCGAAAAAGAGCGTCTTCGAGAGTGGCCCGAACATTTCTTCGAGCTGACTGTTCAGGCCGACCACCATGACGGAATCAATGCCGTACTCCTCGAATGGCGCGTCGGGATCCATGCGATCGACCGGCACCTTCAGCATCGCCGCCAGGCGCTCCGTGAACATCGCCAGGGCGGCGGCCCGCAGTCCCGCGGCGTCCGTCGTCAGATTGCGCGCCGGCACCGGTGTCGTTCCGATCAGAGCCGGCGAAGATGCCCAGAGGCGCGCGCGCAGGCGCTCCCGATCGCCGGCCGCCACAAGCAGGTACGCATGCCCCGCGTGTAACGCACTTTCGAACAGACGCACGCCGTCAGCCGCGGGCAGCGGCGCAGCGCCCTGCCGCCGCATCGCGGCTGCGGTCTCCGGATCGACCCCCATGCCGCCGCCCTGCCAGAGTGGCCAACCAATCGACACTGTCCGCCCGGATCGTTCGCCGGCGTCCACACGGCGGTTCCGTTCCCCTGCAAACGCATCCAGGAAGGCATTCGCCGCGGCATAGTCCGCCTGACCGGCATTGCCACACCAGCCGCTGGCCGAGGACATGAACGCCAGGAAGTCCAGCGGTTCATCACGCGTCACGTCGTCGAGATGGAGCGCCCCGCGCACCTTCGCGTGGAACACCGTCTCAAATGCATCGGCGGTCTTGGCCAGCAAGTAGCTGTCACGCAGCACACCTGCGGCATGAATCACACCGGTGATGGGGCCGAACTCGGTCCTGATTGTTCGCGCCACCCGCTCGACGTCTGCGCGCGTACCCACGTCCATCGGCCAGTAGACGATCGATGTCCCCCGCGCCTTCAGATCAGCGAGCCAGGTCTGTGGCTCGCCCGGCAGCGGCCGACGGCCCGACAACACGATCGTGACCCCACGCACGGCGGCAATCCGTTCGGCGAGCGCACGCGCCACGCCGCCAAGGCCGCCCGTCAGCCAGTAGACGCCGTTCTCCTTAATCTGCGTGTCCGCGTGGTCGGCCACAACCTCGCGCAGGCCCAGCACTTCACGCCCCTCGCCAGTGCTGCGATACCGCACCTCTTCGACTCCGGTGGCGCCCGCCAACTCAGCACGAAGGATCGGCCCCGGGTCGGCGTCCACAAAGAGCACCTTCCCGCTGATCTGTGGATTCTCAATGCGCGCCGTCTTCAGCAACCCGGCCAGCGCGGCATATTCCACACGTTCGGCGGTGGCCGGCACGGCAATCAGCATCCGGCACATGCCGTCGTGACGGCTCGACATCCGCGGCTGCAACTCTCGGAAGACCTGCAATACGCGTTGTTCCACGCGCTCCGCAAGAGTTCCCCCGGCGCCATCAAGCGCAAGGACTGTCGCGTCTGGGCATGCGGCGCGCACCTGCGCGATGCCGTCCCGGAAGTGGTCGTCCACCATGATCACGATCGGGCCCGACGACGAATCGGCGCGATCAGCTGCCGTCAATGGCTGTGACCGCCACTCGACCGTGGCGCACACGATGTCAGGCGCGGGAGCGGCGGCAGGCGTCGCCGTCTGGACCCAGCACCGCTGCCGCGCGAAGGGATACCCGGGCAGGTGCACACGTCGCGGCTGCACACCGACGTGCAGACCACGCCAGTCGATCGTGCCGCCGCGGGTCCACTGCTCTGCGACCTGCGCCAACGCGGCGACCGAGCGGTCCGCTGGCGTCGCGATCTCGAATCCGTCTCGCACCCGCTTCCGATGCCCGGACCACACTTTCGAGGTATCCGGCTCGCCCGCGAGCCACCCATCACACACCGCGACCGCCTCTGCCGGCGTGGTCACCACGCAGGCGAGTCGATGCGCGAGGGGTTCACGGCCCGTCTGCAGCGTAAATGCGACGTCGGCCAGTGAGGCACCGGCGGCAACGCCGCCCGGGGCCAGGGCCGCTCTCAACTGGCGCACCACGGCGACCAGTTGATCGGCCGTCTTTGCCGAACAGACAAGCACGTGGGGACGTGGCGGCTGCAGCGCCGCGGCGACCGGGGGGTATTCCTCCAGCACCGCATGCGCATTGGTGCCACTGAATCCAAATGAACTGACGGCCGCCAACCGCCGCTCCCTCGTCATCGCCGGCCACGGGCGCAGCGCCCGGTTCACGACAAACGGGCCGCTGCGGAAGTCAATGTGGCGATTCTCGGTCTCGCAATGCAATGTCGGCGGCAACTGCCGGGATCGCAGCGCCATGATCGTCTTGATGACGCCGGCGACGCCGGCCGCCGCGAGCAGATGTCCCACGTTGGTCTTGACCGACCCGATTGCGCAGTACTGCGTCCGATCCGTGAAGGTCCGGAAGGCATCGGTCAGCGCGCGCACTTCGATGGGATCGCCGAGCACCGTGCCCGTACCGTGGGCCTCAACGTATCCGATGTGCTCCGGCGCGATGCCCCACTTGCGGTAGACGCCGGTCAACAACGTCTCCTGCGACTGGGCGCTCGGGGCCGTGATGCCGTTGCTGGCGCCGTCCTGATTGACGCCGGATCCCTTGATGACCGCATACACCGCGTCGCCGTCCCGCTCGGCGTCGGCCAGCGGCTTGAGCACCAGCACGGCCACGCCTTCGCCGGGCACAAACCCATCCGCCGCGTCATCAAACGTCCGGCACAGTCCCGTCGACGACAACATGGCGGCCTTGCTGGTCGGCACATACATGGCCGACGTGGCCATGACACTGACGCCGCCGGCCAGCGCCATGTTGCAGTCCCCTTGTCGCAGGCTCTGGCACGCCTGGTGGATCGAGACCAGCGACGACGAGCACGCGGTGTCGATCGCCATGGTCGGCCCGGTGAGATTGAGGTGATACGCGATGCGAGCCGGGAGAATCGACACGTGGGTGCCGATAAACGCCTGCGGTGTGGATGACAGGCCCGCGTCCTGCAGTGCGAGCGCGTAGTCGCCCGTTCCCACCCCGACAAACACGCCGCACGTGAAGTCCTTCAGGCTCTGGGTCGCATACCCGGCATCTTCGACGGCGTGCCACGCCGTCTCGAGGAAGAGACGCTGCTGAGGATCCATCTGCTCGGCCTCAAGCGGCGACAAGTTGAAGAACAAGGGATCAAACTGATCGATTCCCTCGAGGAAGCCGCCCCACTTGCAGGTGGTCTTGCCCGGCGTGGCGGGATTCGGATCGTACGTCTCGGCAATCGACCAGCGCGACGCCGGCACTTCCCGCACCGACGACACACCACCGGCGATGTTGGCCCAGAAGGTGTCGATGTCGGGTGCCCCAGGGAATCGACCGGCCATGCCAATGACAGCAATGTCGAAATTGGAGGAAACAACCGGCGCGGTCGCAGCGGCTGCCACTGCAGGTGCGGCCGGTGCTGCCGGTGCTGGGGCCGCTTCGGGCACGAAGGTGCCGGTGCGCGTCTGCACAAACGCCGCCAGCGCCGCCACCGTTGGGTGGTCGTACAACACGACCGCCTCAAGGTTCAGCCGGAACTGTTTGTTGATGTCACGCACGATCTCCACCGCACCGATGGAGTCGACACCCAGGTCCTTGAAGCTCAGACGATCGTCAAAATCATCCTCGTCCATGTCGAGGACGCGCATGACGATCGCCGCCACGGCGTCCTGGAGTGAAGCAGACGAGGTCGAGCCCGCGCGAGCGGGCGAGTCCGCCGAAGCTGGCGCTGAAAGCGCCGGTAGCGAAGGCGGAGGTGTGGGTGGTGCAGGTGGCGTCGGTGACGTAGGTGTCAGTGGGGCCAGAGTGATGCGACGCGCGGAAGTAGCTGGTGCAGCAGGCGCGGCCGACGCTGCAGGCACGACGCCTTCCGCCTTGACGAAGTGTTCCTGAATCCGCGCCTTGACCGCCGGATCATGGACGGTCTCGTCATGCATCCGCACTTCTTCAGCCAGCACTGCCGGCAACTTCTCGAGCAGAGGGGCCGACAGATGCCGCTTGAGGATGCGCAGCGACTGCCGCGGCTTGTCCGCCAGTTGGCGTGCGATGTCGAGCGCATGGGCCAGCACGTCAGCACCCGGCTGGAACACACACGGCGCACCCCGCTGCTGCAGTTCTTCACCGCGGTACCACTTGGCCGTCAGCATCATCTCGGTGGCGAGTGCGGCGCCGAGCTTCTGCTCCATGATGAACGTCGCCCCCATGCCGGGCGTGAATCCATACTTCATGAAGTTCGCGCTGTACACGCCTTCCTGTGCCATCACAACCACGTCGGCGTACAACCCGAAGACGAGGCTGCCGCCTGCCGCGTGGCCCTGCATCGCGGCGATGACCGGCACGTCGCACGTCAGCAGTCCCTCATAGAGGAACGGCACATCAATACACGTGCTCTGGCCGTCGGTCAGGCGTATCAGCCACTCCTCGGTGCCGCCCATCCCGAACACGCCGTCACTGCCGGTGATCACCACCGCCTTGAGGGTCTCGTTGGCGGCGATCTGTTCGAAGGCGTGGATCAGTCCACCGACGATCGCGTCCGACAACATGTTGCGATGTTCCCGATCGCGCATGGTGACCAGCGCAATGCACCCGTCAACGATCTCCGTCGTCACGCGTTCGGAAGGCACGCCAGGCATGGGTGGACGGGTCGGCAACGGTGTTTCCTCGCGGGTATCAAACCAGCAACGCTTGGCTCTGAACGGATAGGTCGGAAGATGCAGACGACGCACACCGGTGCCAGCGTGCAACGTGCTCCACGGCACCAGCGCTCCGCCCATCCACAGGCTGCCGAGCGTCGGCCAATCACGGCCTGCGACGGCCTGCTGCACGTGCTCCTCCGTCCCCTCCCGGGCCTGAAGTGTCGTCTCACCGGTGTCAACAAATCGCGTCAACTGACGCACGAGGTCCGCGACACCCTCAACGAGGAACGCCGCGCGGTCACTCATGCTGTCGCGGCCGACCTGGAGGGTGTACGCGGTTGACGCCAGATCCACCACCGGCCACGTCAGCAGGTGGCGCGCCACCTCGCGGAGCCGATCCTGGCTGCGTGCCGAGAGCACGATCAGGTGCGGGCCCGCCGACGGCGGC
>CAZLJG010000088.1:0-10805 GCA_964559545.1 uncultured Solibacteraceae bacterium
GGCGGCCTGGCCCAACTTCAGGGCCGGACCACCGAGGCGGCACAACACTATCGCGAAGCCCTGCGCCTTGAGCCCGGCCTGACCATGGCCGAGCAGGCCCTGCGGCAGCTCCGCTAGCTACTTAATCGTCTCGAGAATCTTCTTCGCCGAGTCCATCTCAGGCGCGGTCGCTGGCGCGATGCTGATGAACTTCTGCAAGTCGGCCTTCGCCTCCGCGGTGCGGCCAAGGCTGAGGTGCGAGATGCCCCGGTAGTAGTAGGCGCTTGGATCGTTCGGAAAGACCGTGATGGCCTTGTCGAACCATGTAATCGCGTCCGCCTGCTTCTTGTTGTTAATCAGGTCGATGCCGATGTTCAGCAGCACCGTGGGATCGGTGACCTTGCTGGCGTCAATTGCCGCCATCACCTGCTGGCCCTCGGCCATCTGCCCTGTTTCGATCAGCAGGGTGCCGAGCAACACCTGAATCTCAATCGCCGCCGGGTCATCGGCCACAGCCGCCTTCAGCGTCGTGATGGCATCCGCGGTCTTGCCGGCGCCATACTGCGCACGGGCAATCAGCGGCTTGAACTGCTTGACGGTGGGGTACTCCTTCGCCAGCGCCTCGTAGATGGTGAGCGCCTGAGTGAACTCCTTGCGCATCATCATCCCGGCCGCTTCGGTGAGCCGTTCTTTGATGACGTCGTTCGGGTCCACCACCACCACGATTTTTTTCATCACGAGCGTTGTCGCCGGCAGTCTATTCACTTCACTGATCTGGACCGACTTGCTGACGGGCTCGTAGCCCTCGCGATCAAAATCCAGCGCCCACGCGCCGCCGGTGATGCCGCCGATCGACCAGTCGCCCTTGGCGTTGGTCTTCACAGGCGCCGGACCGCGATTTGACGATGAGGGTAGTGTCGCCTTGACGATGACGCCCTCGATCGGCGCGCCGCTTTCGTCAGTCACCTTCCCCGCAATGCGTCCCTGCCCGCGCCATTCCTGCGCGTAGGCGGTGGAGGACAATCCCAGCATCACCAACATCAAAACGGCGCGAAGCGCCCATCGAACATCCTCATTCCTCATTGCTCAATCCTCACTAACGAAAAACGGCCCCGGCATCTCCGAAGAGACGCCGGGGCCCTTGGTACTTACGCCGGTCTTAGAACGAGAACCGGAACCCGACGCGCAGAATGCGCGGGTTCATGATCTCGCGGACCTGGTCGGCCGTCGTCAGCCGCAGGTCGTACTGGCGGCCGAGCACCGTCGCCGAGTTCAGCACGTTGAACACGTCGAGGTCGATGTTGGCCGTCGTGGACTTGATCGCGAACTCCTTGCCGAGACGCACGTCGAGCGAGGTCACCATCGGGAGACGGTACTTCGTCACGTCGTCAACAAGCAGGAGGTTCTTGTTGTTGCCGAGCGGGTCGCCGGTGGCGACGTTGCTGCGCGAGTAGGGCATCGCGTAACCCTGACGGGTCACCATGTTCATGCCCAGGTTCACGCCCCACGGCGCCTGATAGAGGCCGTTGAGGATGAACTGGTACTGCGGCAGCACGATGTAGATCGCGCTCTTGCCCGAGCCGCCGGTCGCCGACATCACGTGGCCGCCGTCGATGTTCGGGTTGGCCAGCGTGGAGGTCGGATCCGTGCGCGACGCGTTGCCGTCGAAGTACTCGCGGTGATCGTTCCACGAGAAGCCCGCGCGCGCCATCCAGCGGTTGGACATGCGCTTGGTCGCCGACACTTCGAAGCCCTGGAAGCGCTGCGAGTAGCCTTCACGGTTCTGGTATTCGGTGCGCGTGCGGTTCGCCGGCACCGTGCTCACGCCGTAGTACGGCACGGAGACCGAACCGACCGGCTGCAGGCTGGCCGTGTAGGTGCCGCGCTGCACGTAGTCGTCGGCCGTGAGGCCCTGCACTGGACGCCAGTTGAAGTTGGTGAACTTGCGGAACGTGTAGCTGGCCGACAGCGCCACGTTGGTCATCAACTCGCGGTCCACACCGACCATGAACTCGTGCGTCATCGGCGTCTTGTAGTCGCCGATCACGTGGTTCGGGGTTCCGACGTTCGAGGGGTTGCTCGCGTCGAAGCCCGCGCAACGGAAGTTGCCCGTCGTGTCGGCGCAGTTGACGTTGCGGCCCGCGATTTCGGACGCGTCCACAGTGCCGTTCCCGTTGGTGTCGGTGATGTTGTAGATGTACACATCACGGAACGAGGTGACCGAGAAGAAGCCGCCCTGGCCGGCGTTCATCTGCGACGCAAATGACGCGTAGCTCGCGCGGGCGATGGTCTTCCGGCTGTCGTCCACGGCGTAGGTCGCACCGATACGCGGCGTGATCGAGTTCCACACAATCACGTCCTCAGCGGCCTTGCCGGTGAGGTCGGGCAGCAACGTCGGCAGGAGGGGGTTGCCCTTCTGCGAGTAGCCGTTCACCGACGACGACTGACGATCCCAGCGGACGCCCGCGTTAATCGTCAGGCGGTCGAACGAGATGGTGTCAGAGATGAACGCGTTCGTGTACTTGCCGAGCGTGCCGACGACCTGGTTCCATGCCGTCACTTCGGCGAACATGTTCGGGTAGCCGTCGTGGAACGTCATGATGCCGTTGCCGGGCACCGTGTAGAACGAGTCCACCGGCGCTTCGCGGTAGCCGAAGCCGACCTTGAGCTCGTGGCGGCCCTTGAAGTAGTTCGCCTCGACGTTCGCGGTTTTCTGCGGACGGTCGGTGCGGTACTCGTACCAGCTGTTGCGGGCCACACCGGCGTCGTCGGCGTAGATCATGTTGACGTTCAAGCCGCCCTGGGGCGTCAGGAAGAAGCCGCCCTTGACGCTGGCCGCGCGCGCCGTGATGAACATGTCGTTGCCGACCGTCATGTTGGCCTCGCCCTTGTAGAGCTGCGTCGGGCCGCCCTGGTTCCAGGTGGTGGCCGGCGGACGCGTGGTGCCGGCGTTGCGGCCGTACTTGAGCTTTTCACCGCGGTAGTAGGTGAAGTTGCCGCGGAGGTTCGGCGTCGCCTGGCCCGTGAGCTTGAGTGAGTAGTTCTCGAGGATCGTCTGGTCCGGCGTGTTGGCCAGCGTCAGGATCGTGACGTCGGTCTTGCCGTACGCGCCCCACGCCCAGATCTTGTCGCGCAGGAGCGGACCGCCGAGTTCGAAGCCGTTGTCGTTGTAGAGCCGCATGCGGTTGCCCTTGCCGGACGCGCCGCCGAGGGTCGCCTTGAGTTCGTCAGGCATGTTGTTCGCCTGGATCGATTTGCCGAACAGGAACTTCCAGTCTTCGTCGGAGCCGTACCAGCGAGCCGAGCCACGCGTGGAGTTGGAACCGCTCTTGAGCACGAAGTTCAGCGCCACGCCGGGCGTTGCGTTCGCCACGTCGGCGCCGCCGGTGGTCGCCTGCATTTCCTGGAACATGTCGAAGTCGTAGTAGGTGGGCGAGGAGCCCAGCGCCGACATGTCCGTGATGGCGATACCGTCGATCGACCAGGTGTTGTCGCCGCCAGCCGCGCCCTTGCCGCGGTAGCTCGACTGCTGGCCGGATTCGGCGCCGCCGACGTTCACGCGGTCAACGACCACGCCCGGAATCGTCTGAAGGACGACCCACGGGTCACGCGAGGACGGCACCTGCTGCAGTTCCGCATACGTGATGTTGGTCGACTGAGCCTGCCGCTTCGGGTCGATGGTGGGCATGCCGCCAACAACATCAACCGTCGTCGCCACGCCGCCCACAGCCATCGACGCCCGAAGGGCGATGTTCTGGCCGGCGCTGACCGCGACGTTCTCGTTTTTCCAGTCACCGAAGCCCGAGAGCTTCGCCGTGACTGAGTAGGTACCCGGCGCGAGGTTCAGGAAGCGGGCCTCACCCCGAGCATCGGACACGGTGCTGGCCGTCTGCTGACCGCTGAGTTCAACGGTCGCTCCCGGCAACACTGCGCCTGTGCCGTCCACCACGGTGACTTCAATACGTCCCGTGAATACCTGGGCGGAGGCGTTTGCCGCCACCAGGGTCGAGCACAAGGCCAGAATGGCCATCTGCACTAATCGTCTTGTCATGTATCCTCCATCCCTTCCGGACAGGCTCAGTGCCTGCCTTTGGGTGTGATTCGTATACAGGTAGCAAATCTCCGTCCAGTTTCGGGACAGACCACTCCCAAAAAACGTTAGGAAAAACGCCAAATATTGACGAAACGGGGGTGGAGTAAGACGAACGGATGGATATCCGTGTCCAAACCGTTGAATTGCGGGCAGGCCTAGGACGAGAAGCGGTCGAATATATCGACCAGCTCTTTCAGCCGGGCGGTGCCTTCATCCGGGCTGATATTGATGCCCTCGGGCACACAGTGCTCGACGTGGTATTTGAGGATGGCCAGGCTGACCCGGTTCAGCGCCGCCTCGGCTGCCGCCAGCTGCTGGAGGATCTCGACGCAGAGCCGGGGCTCCTGCACCATGCGTCTGATTCCGCGCACCTGTCCCTCAATGCGGTTCAGGCGGGTAACGATGAGCTGCTGTTGTGCGACGTCCAACATGGTCTGGGATCAACTACGACCGCTTTTGCCGCGTGTTTCAGGCCTTGACCGGAGCCCCTGTAATGAATGAACATTCATTCACATCATGCCCCGGCCCCTGCGCCTCGCCCGACCAGGACCCGACGTGGACAAGCGCCAGCTGATCCTCGACGCAGCGACCCGCGTCTTCGCGGAGCGGGGGTTTTTTGCCGCGCAGGTCGCTGACGTTGCACGGCGAGCCGGCATCGCCGCCGGCACCGTGTATCTGTACTTCAAGAGCAAGGACGACCTGCTCATCTCCCTGTTCGATCGCACGATGCAGGACGCGATCCGCGAAGGCCGCGACACACTGAGTGCAGTCAGCGACCCCGCCGACCGCCTGCGGCAGATCGCGCGGCTGCACCTCGAACGTCTTGGTCGCGACCGTGATCTCGCCGTGGTCTTCCAGGTCGAACTGCGGCAATCCACAAAATTCATGGCGCGCCTGTCGGCCACGCGCCTGCGCACCTATCTCGGCGTCATCCGCGACACGATCGCGGAAGGACAAGCGGCCGGCATCTTCCGCGCGAACGTGCCACCAACATTCGCCGCCAAGATGTTTTTCGGCGCGCTGGATGAAATGGCCACCAACTGGATCCTCAGCGATCGCAAGTACGACCTGCGCGACGATGCGGATGGCGTGGTGGATGTGTTTTTGTACGGCGTGGCGCAACGGAGGGAAACATGAGCGTGGCAATTCGTCGGGCAGCGGTGCTGGGTGCGGGAGTCATGGGCGCACAAATCGCGGCACACCTCGCCAACGCCGGCGTGCCGGTCTGGCTGCTGGACGTCACGGCTGACGCCGCAGCGGCCGGGCTGAAACGCGCCACGACACTCAAGCCCGATCCGTTTTTCACCCCGGACACGCGCGCGTTGATCCGCACAGGCAGCCTCGATGACCTCTCCGTGCTGGCAGACGCAGACTGGATCGTCGAAGCCATCATCGAGGACCTCACGATCAAGCGCGCGCTGCTCGAGCGCGTGGACGCCATTCGCGCACCCCATGCCATCGTGTCGTCGAACACGTCGGGCATTCCACTGGCGCTGATTGCTGAGGGCCGTTCGGAAAGTCTCCGACGCCATTGGGTGGGCACACATTTCTTCAACCCGCCGCGGTATCTCCGCCTCGTCGAAGTGATCCCCACACCAGACACCGACGCGGCGGTCGTCGCCGGACTCTCGGCCTGGATCGACCATCGGCTCGGTAAGGGTGTGGTGCTGGCCAAAGACACGCCGGCGTTCATCGCGAACCACCTGGGCATGTTCGGCGTGATGCGGCTGCTCGACGTCGCCGGCACCGGTCGCTACACGATCGAAGAAATCGACGCGATCACCGGCCCTGCGACTGGACGCCCAAAGAGCGCGACCTTCCGCACCGTTGATCTCGCGGGCCTGGATATCCTTTCAAAAGTCACCGCCGACCTGACAAAGCGCCTCCCGAACGAATCGGATCGACGCCATTTCGTCACGCCGGCCTATGTGCAGCAGATGCTCGACCGGGGCTTGATCGGCGACAAAGCCGGCCAGGGCTTCTACAAGAAGGTGAAGACGTCGTCTGGCTCGGACATTCAGACGCTCGACCTCTCGACGTTTGAATACCGTCAGAAGAACCCGGCTCGTTTGCCTGAGCTCGAGGCCGCGCGCTCGATCGCCGACACAGGTGCCCGCGTCGCGTCACTGTTCCTTGGTCAGCACCGCACAGGCGAACTGTTGCGCGAGACCCTGGCGCCGACATTGCTCTACGCGGCCCATATCGCCAACGACGTCGCTCACTCAATTGACGATGTCGATCGCGCGATGCGCTGGGGGTTCGGGTGGGACGCCGGCCCGTTTGAATTGTGGGACGCCATCGGCGTCACCCACGTCCTCGCCGCCTGTGGCGTGACCGCCGACCCCGACGTCACCGCACTGCTCGGTGGTCGTGACCGGTTCCGCGCCGGATCGCTGCCACCCGCAGCGCCCGACCTCCTCATCCTGCAGTCGGCACGCGATCGCTCGCGGGTGGTGCAGTCCAACGATGGCGCGAGTCTCGTGGATCTCGGGGACGACGTCCTCTGCGTCGAGTTCCACTCCAAGATGAACGCCATCGGCGGCGACACCATCGCGATGTTGCACGCCGGCGTGCGCGAGGCCGAGAAGAACTTTCGCGCGCTGGTCGTCGGCAACGACGGCACCCACTTCTCCGCCGGAGCCAACCTGATGTTGTTGCTCCTCGAGGCGCAGGAGGAAAACTGGGACGACGTGGATCTGATGATTCGCGGATTCCAGGGCGCCACGATGGCGCTCAAACAATCCGCGGTGCCCGTGGTGGTCGCGCCCGGAGGCCTGACGTTGGGTGGTGGCTGCGAGGTCAGCCTGCACGGTGCGCAGGTGCAGGCCGCAGCCGAAACCTACATGGGCCTGGTGGAGGTCGGCGTCGGACTGATTCCCGGCGGCGGTGGCACCAAGGAGATGTTGCTGCGCGCGCCCGATGTGCAGACGGCATTCGAAACCATCGGCTTCGGCAAGGTATCCACGAGCGGGCCCGACGCCAGGCGGCTGGGGTATCTGCGCGCGCAGGATGGCATCACGATGAATCGCGAGCGCCTGATCGCGGACGCAAAAGCCGCCGCGCTTTCACTCGCACGAGGCGGGTATCAACCGCCGCAGCCGCGTGCAGCCATTCCGGTTGGCGGACCGACCGCGTTCGCGACGCTCGCGCTGGGTGTGCATCTCGCCTGGCGTGCGGGACGCCTGAGCGATCACGACGTCACCATCGGCCGCAAGCTCGCGTGGATTCTGACTGGCGGCAACGTGCCGCATGCGACCACGTTGTCGGAGGCACAACTCCTGGACCTCGAACGAGAAGCGTTCCTCAGCCTCTGCGGTGAGCCCAAGACCCTTGAGCGAATCGGCTACACGTTGAAGACGGGAAAGACGCTCAGGAATTGACGATGGTGACTCCGGGTTCACTGCCCGTCGTGCTTCTCCCAGGCATCCAGGGCCATTGGGAGTGGATGAAGCCGGCTCTTGCCGCGCTTCGGCAGACGCGTGACGTGCGAACGTTTTCCTTGAACGTGGAGGATGGCCAGGGCGACCCGTTTGCGCAATGGGTCGCGGCGATTGACCACGCCATTGATCAGCTCGGCACCACACGCGCCGCGATTGTTGGCGTGTCGTTTGGAGGGCTGGTCGCGATGCACTACGCCGCGACGCGACCCGAACGCACCGCGGCGCTTGTACTCGTGTCTTCGCCGTCGCCACGGATGACGCTTGGGCAATCCGAAGCGTTGCTGGTCAACAAGCCCCTCTCGTTGCTGCCGTTGTTCCCGCTGTTTGCGTGGCGTGCGCTCGGGCGTCTGTTGCCTGAGGTATGGACCGCGATTGAGACGTGGCCGGAGCGGCTGCGCTTTCTGGCGGGATATGGATGGCAGGTCGCACGCCGCCCCATGCATCCGTGGAAATCCGCACGCTGGGTGCGCGAGTGGCAGAGCCGCAATCTCGCGTCGGAGTGTGCGCGCATTCAGGCGCCCACGCACATCATCACCGGCGACGATGGGTTGGATCGGGTGGTGCCTACATTGAGCACACGCGATTACCTCTCGCTGATTCCTGGCAGCACGGCCGCCGTGTTACCGCGCACCGGCCACATCGGCCTCGTCTCCAAACCTGCGGCGTTTGCCGCGCTCGTGAATGAGTTCATCAATGGTCTTGACGATTCCAGGTCCCGCCGGTCCGCTTGAAGCGAGGCTCGACCTCCCGAAGGACGCCCCGCGCGCGGCGGTGGTCCTCGCGCATCCGCTGCCCACACTCGGGGGCACGATGCACACGAGAGGGGTGTTCCAATCTGCGAAGGCGCTGACGCGCATCGGGTGTGTCGTGTTGCGCTTCAATTTCCGCGGTGTCGGCACCAGCGCCGGATCGTTCGACAACGGCGTTGGCGAAGTGGATGACTTCAGAGCCGCGCTCAACGAACTCAATGAACGCTACCCCGACCTCCCGCTCTGGGCCGCGGGGTTTTCGTTCGGCGCCTGGGTGGCGATGGAGACAGGCGCCACCGATCCACGAGTGTCGGCATTGATTGGGATCGCGCCGCCGGTGGCCGGCCACGGTCTTCAATTCGTCGAGACCGTGGACTCAACGAAAGCCAAGTTTTTTGTTCAGGGCGATCTGGACACCTTGTGCCTGCTGAAGGATCTGCGGGCGTTCTACGCGCAGCTGCAGGAACCGAAGGACCTCATCGTGATCGACGGTGCGGACCACCTCTTTGAGGGACGGACGGAAGAACTCGGCGTTGCACTCGAAGACCTGCTGGGAGATTTTTCATGACTGACATCGTGATCGTCGCCGCCGCACGCACCCCGATTGGCAAGGCGCCGAAGGGGGTGCTTCGCACCACGCGTCCGGACGACATGGCCGCACACGTCATCGCCGCGCTCCTCGCGCGGACGCCGGGACTCGATCCGGCCCTGATTGATGACGTGATCATGGGATGTGCCATGCCGGAAGCCGAACAGGGCATGAACGTCGCGCGTATCGCCAGCCTGCGCGCCGGCGTGCCCGTCAGCGCCTCGGCGGTCACGGTGAATCGGTTCTGCGCGTCCGGGCTCGAATCCATTGCACAGGCAGCGGGACGCATTGCCACCGGCAGTGCGGATGTCGTCATCGCCGGCGGCACCGAGTCGATGAGCCTGATTCCGATGGGCGGCCACACCATTGCGCCCAATCCCGGCCTCGTGCGCGATTACCCCGACGTGTATCTCTCAACCGGCCTCGTGGCTGAGAACCACGCGCGTGAAAGCGGGATTTCGCGTGAAGCGCAGGATGCGTTCGCACTACAAAGCCATCAACGGGCCCTCGCCGCGATTGATGCCGGTCGTTTCGTGGATGAGATCGTCCCGATCGACGTCGCGACGCTCACGGGTGTCGTGACGGTGAACACCGATGAAGGGCCGCGCCGCGAAACGTCGGCCGAGGCACTCGCCAGCCTGAAGCCGGCGTTCCATGTGAAAGGCACCGTCACCGCCGGCAACTCGTCGCAGATGTCCGATGCCGCGTCAGCGGTGATCGTGATGACGGCCACCCGCGCACAGACACTCGGCTTGACGCCGCTGGCGCGATTCGTCGGGTATGCCACCGCGGGCGTCAAACCCGAGTTGTTCGGCACAGGGCCGGTGCCCGCCATTCGCAAGTTGCTCGACCGCCTTGGGCTCTCTATCGACGCAATCGACTTGGTCGAACTGAACGAGGCCTTTGCCGCGCAGGTACTCGCCTGCACGAAGGAACTGCCCATCGACCCCGCCCGACTCAACGTCAACGGCGGCGCGATCGCGCTCGGCCACCCACTCGGATGCACCGGCGCCCGACTGACGACGTCACTGGTTTACGAACTTCGCCGACGCCAGGCCCGCTACGGCATGGTGACCATGTGTGTCGGCGGCGGCATGGGCGCTGCCGCAATCTTTGAACGCCTTTCCTGAGGACTTCCCTATGACACCCACCCAGTTGCCCACCAGCCCAGCCACCCAACCCGCGCGCCGCGGCGCCGACTGGCTCTTTGACACAACAGCCGCGGATGCGCTGCTCACCCCAGAGAGCCTCAGCGACGAACACCGGTTGATGGCGCAGACCGCCTCGGAGTTCCTCGCGAAGGAAGTGCTGCCGGCCATCGAACAGCTCGAGACGAAGGACTGGGCGCTCGCGCGCGCCCTCGTGAAGCGCTGCGGCGACCTTGGCCTCCTCGGCACCGACGTGCCGGAGGCGTACGGTGGGATCGACCTCGACAAAGCCGCCGCCATCGTCGTCGGCGAGGCCATGGGCGGGAGTGCGTCCTTTGCGACGACGTTTGGTGCGCAGACGGGTCTCGCGATCATTCCGATTCTCTGCTTCGGCACCGACGCGCAGAAACAGAAGTACCTGCCGGGAATCGTGTCTGGCGATCTGGTCGGTGCGTATTGCCTCAGTGAGTCGGGGTCTGGCTCTGATGCGCTTGGCGCGCGCGCACGGGCCACGAAACAGCCCGACGGATCGTGGGTGCTCAACGGCGAGAAGATGTGGATTACGAACGGCGGATTCGCCGACATCTACATCGTGTTCGCCAAGGTGGATGGCGAGCAGTTCTCGGCGTTCATTGTCGAAAAGGGGTTTCCCGGGGTTTCGCACGGCAAGGAAGAACACAAGATGGGCCTGCACGGTTCATCAACCACGCCGGTCATTCTCCAGGACGCGAAAGTGCCTGCCGACAACCTGCTGGGTGAAGTCGGCAAGGGCCACAAGATCGCGTTCAACGTGCTGAATTACGGCCG